>JAFPJV010000089.1 GCA_017425065.1 Paludibacteraceae bacterium | reverse complement strand
TCCGCCATAGAGCCGCATGTGTAGCAAAGCGAGACGTCGGGGCACGCATTCCAGCGATGGAGGAAATCGCGGCTCTCGGGCGAGCAGGACATATCTACCACAGCGACGGGGATATTCTCGACGTTGTCCTTATGGTAGATGAAATTATACAGGACAGGATAGGCGAGCGTGGCCACGATGAAGATGACCGTCACGCCCGGGTCGGTGAAGATTCGCCGGAGTTCGTCGGAGAACACCCACGTGCTCTCCTTGAGCTTGAGCCACCAGGTATATAGGATTCGTTCGAGTCGCATGTTACTTCAAAGGATAGTTCTGATAGATAAGGGCATTATGCAGCCGTCGGGACACGAGCAGGGCGGGCACGAAGAACGCACAAAGCGCCAGCATATGCGGCAGCGAGTTGATAGCGGGTGCCGCCATGAGTGCCTCGTTGACATAGATGAGGTAGTAATGGCGCAGGGGTTCGAGGTTAGCCCATGCCTGGATAGGCGGCAGCATGTTCATGACGGGATACGTGAAGCCGGAAAGCGAGAAACCCAGCATGCCGTATAGTGCTCCGATAGAGATGGCGTCGCGCAACGTAGGCAACAGTCCGATGATAGTGATCGCCATCGCCTCCATGGCAAAGACGAGCAGCACGATAGCCAGTATGAGCCGCCACGTAGAGCCATAGACGGGAAAGTGCATGAAGCGGAACAGGATGACGCCGCAGCCTATGCCGAGCACGAGATACAGCACGGTATAAGGGATTAGTTTTCCGATCATGGCGACGGTATAGTTGCCTCCAGCCACCTCGAGCCAACGACGCGAACTGCGGGATTTGAGTTCGAAGCCGATAGCAAAGATGGTGAGCATGAGCACCACGAGTCCGAGGATGCCGGGCAGAATGGTCGAGACGAGATAGATGGCGTAGTTGGACCACGGGTTGGCTATCAGGTGCGCCTCGATGGCGACGGGCTGGATACGCTTCATGATGATATGGTCGGGCAGTCCCTTCTTGCGCAGCACCTCACGCTGGAAAGCACCGGAGGTGAGGTTGCACATGGTCAGAAACTGCTTGTATGCCACGTTGGAGCCGACGGTATAGGCATTGTTGACATAGAAATGCATGGTCGGCCGCTTGAAAGCTACCAGGTCGGCATAGAAGCCGTCTGGTATCTCCAGAATGCCATATACCTCGCCGCGCTGCATGGCACGACGTGCTTCGGAATAGTCGGTCGTGACAAGCGCAATATCGACGGATGGCGTGGCTTGCATCTCGTGGCAGAGGCGTCTGGAGACGGATGTATGGTCGTGGTCCACAACCGCCACTGGCATCTGCTCGGGTGCACCGCGCTGCATGATGCTCAGGAAGAAAACGGTACACAACACCATGACACCCACGGACGCAAAGAGGTACAACGGACGCATCAACATCCGCCGCAACTCACGCTTGACAACCTTTAATAATGGAAAATGGACAATGGACAATGGAAAATTTAATTTTCAATTTTCAACTTTCAACTAGTATCGCTGTCATGCCGGGACGGAGGTTTGGAATGGGTGCAAGGGGTTTGCACTTGACGTCGAAGGTGCGGACATCGTAGCCGCCGTTCTGCTTGGTGCTACGCCACGTGGCATAGGTTCCCATGGCGCGGATATACGTCACCTTGACATCGTACAGTTCGTCGCCGAGCGCCGGAATACGCACCCGGAACTGCTTGCCTACCGTGATATCGCGGAGCAGGTCTTCGCGCACGGCGAAGGTGAACCACATATCCTTCATATCCACAATTGACATGATGGGACTACCCTGCCCGACCAGTTCGCCGGTCTTGGGAAAACGCTCGGCCACCTCGCCATCCACGGGCGAGACCAAATAGCGTTCGTCGCGGGCGAGATTGATCTCCTCGATGATGCCGTCCACGCGTGCAACCTGGGCAGCGGCTGCCTCTTTGTCTTCTGCACGAGCACCGGCCAGCGCCATGTCATACTGGCTCTTGGCGGCCTTGGTCGTAGCCACGGCAGCCTGATACTGCGCCTCGACCTCGTCGCGTTTCTGCTCGGAGACGACGCCTTTCTCGTAGAGGCCGCTGACGCGCTCGTAGCTCTTGCGATAGATCTCCTCCGCCACCATGGCTTTCTGGTAGAGCTCGTAGGCACCCTCTATCTGCTGCGAACGGGCACCGTTCTTGGCCTTCTTGTTGATGGCATTGGCGGCACGGCGGGCAGCCTCGGCTTGCGCCATCTTGGCTTCCACTTCGGGCGAATAGATAACCACGACGGTGTCGCCCTTGCGCACCTGGTCGCCCTCCTCAAACTTGAATTCCTCGATACGGCCGGGCACCTTGCCCGACACACGATACTCGGTAGCCTCGGCTTCGCCGGTGATCAGTTCCGGCTCTTCGCGCAGGGCAAAGACACCTACCAAGGCCACAATAACAACTACTATCAGCATCGCTGCCAATCCCAGCAGCAGACTGCCTTTTCTTTCCTTTTTCATCTTTTAACTTTTGACTTTCGACTATTTTACGGCTCCGGAGCCTACTCCGGTATATCGTTGAAAATAACTTTCGGTAACATGTGCTTCTATCTGTGCGTCGATGAGGTCGGTGGACGCTGCGAGCCAAGACGTCTGGGCTTGCATGAGGTCGCTGACGGGAATCATACCCGCCTTGAACGACTCTTGCGCCAGTCGCACCACTTCTTCTGCATTCTTGACAGCCAGTTGGCACATCGCTACTTTCTGCTGTGCTTCCAGCACGTGCTGGTTCGCCTGCGTCACTTGCAACTCGAGCAGTTCACGTGTCTCATCCACCTTGAGTTGTGCAGCCCGTGCAGCATGTTTTGCCGCCCGCAGACGATAGATGTCGTCGGCATGTGCGATGGGTATGTTGACCACGACACCAGCCGTGACGAATCCTTTGCCGCGCCAGTCGGACGACAAGCCGTTGTCGGCACTGAGGTTGGAATAGACATAGTTGGCCGTTGCCACGATATTGGGTTGCAGGCCGGCAGAAGCTATCCGGGCGTTGGACTCGGCTATCTTCGTAGCGTTCTCCAGCATCTGCAGTTCGGCGCGGTTGTTGACGGTAGCCCGATAGTCGCTGACGGTGTCGTGGAGGACGGGTTCGTCGAGGGCGACTTCGTCGAGTTCGATGGATTCGTCGAGCGGCAGTCCGCATAGTTGGCAGAGCGCCATCTTGCTGAGTTGCAGGCCGTTGGTGGCTTGCAGCCGTTTCAGTTCGGCTTCGCCTCGTTTCTGCTTCACTTTCAGCAGGTCGGACTGCGTAGCCAAGCCCGACTGGACGAGTATCTCGACATCGCCTTCCAGTTTGACGAGCAGGTCGTAGTAGTTGTCCGCCAGCTCTTTCTTGTGCCGGACGGACACGACGCGCCAGTAGGCCTCGTCCACCGCAACGATGAGGTCGGCTTGCTTCTTATCGACCTCGAGCGCCACGGTCTGCTCGGCCAGTTGCGATATCTTATATAGTTCGCGCAGGCGCCCGCCCACGTATATAGGCTGCGTGAGTCCCACTTGCGCCACGAAGAGATGATGTGCGTCGAGATCCAAGCGGTCGTATAGCTGCTTGTAGGCATCGGCTATCATCTGGCCGGACGCATCGGCGAGCTGTTGCACTTGTCCGCTGACGAGCGGCAGGTTCTTCGTCTCCTGCACCAGTTGTCCGACGGCGGATCCTTCGTCCCAGAAGAACTGCGACGAACCGTCGTTGGAGACATAGGCAGTACCGGCACCGAGATTCATCTCGGACGGCAACAGCGTCATGTTCATCGTGCTGTAGGTATAAGCCGCATTGGCCGACAGACGCGGGAACATCGCCGCCAGAGCTGCCTTGCGATTCGCCTCGGCAGCCGCCTTGAGTTCGTCGCCGGACTGCGACTGCGTGGCTTGCAGCGCCAAGTTATGGCACTCCTCCAGCGTCAGGGTCCTACTCCACGAGGGAGAGAGGAAAAAGAATAAAGAATAAAGAATAAAGAATATCTTTTTCATAGAGGATATCTTTTTCATTCCGATGGGTGCTGTTTAGTTGGCGTTTCGTTTGCAATGCACATGGATATCGGTGCCGGACAAGGTGTAGTTGTCGTTGAGCGAATGGCCGGAATAGGTAAGCGTGAGGCATACGTCGCCGTTGCTGAGCACCTTGCCTTCGCCGTTGACCTGGATGCTGAAAGTCTCGGGCCGGTTGACGATGATGCCGCTGAGCAGCGTGTCCTGGGCGACAGCCACATCGATCACACGCTTCGTGGCATTGACGGCTATCTCGCCGTTCTGGATAGCGACTTGCATGTCGTAGTTGTCGCCGCCGCTGTAGTTGAAGTTGAGAAGGGCTTTTTCGCCGTCCTTGCTTGAGGTAAGCACCATCGTGCCCGTCTCGGGAGCCAGATGGATGTCGGAAACGGTGTCACCGCGTTGCACGCGCACTACGCCGGAGGTTTTGTACGTATAGCCTCCTTCGGCCTGACGCACCTCGCAGCTGTCTTCACAAGCGCTCAGCATCACGACGCAGGCGCCCAACAGAAAATAGATCAGTTTTTTCATTTTTATAATTGATTTTGATGTTGTCCGTTTTTTGCAACCAGATAAGTAAGCTACAAATTTTATGCCAAATTGCCAATTTTCGGATGTCGCATTTTTACAATTATTTGTTCATAAAGGAAAATAGATAAAATTAAACACTATTTTTCTCGAAAAAATCGCATTTTTATTTGCACATATCAAAAAAATGTTGTATTTTTGCATTCGCTTTTGATAAAAAACACACATTTTGTTACCATGGCACAAAAGACAGATAATGTATTTTTGACAAATCTTATTGAAGACTTGCCATCAAAGCAAAACTACCGTTTGGGCGATACAACAAGCCTTATCTACTGCAAAGCAGGTTCTATTCAGATTGAGTTGGAGAAGCGTTCCGTCAAGTTGGAGACGAACGACCTGATGATATGTATGCCTCGTACGCTGATTCGTTCGCTCCGTGCGTCGCATGATTTGAAATTCTACATGCTGCGCGTCAAAAGCCAGATATTCGACGACATCTTTCTGGAGTGTTTCCGTCTGGAACCCAGATGGTGGGAGAAGCAGAGTTTTGTGCACACCAATCCCGTCATGCGGATGGGTAAATACCAGCAGCAGCTCGTCGAGTCGTATTACCAGTTCCTAAGCATCAATCTCATCAGTTCGATGACCATCTATCGGCGTCATATCCTGCAAGCGCTGGCACGAGCCGCCGTGCTGGAAGTGCTCAACTACATGGAAGACGTGCTCGGAGCGCAAAAGGACCCGCGACAGGAAGCCGTAGGACAAAGCGACTTTATCTTCCGCCGCTTCATCGAATTGCTGCAGGAATACAAGCAGGAACGCGAAGTGCAGTTCTTTGCCGAGAAGATCGGACTGACGCCGAAATATCTCTCGGAGATATGCAAGCAGCGAAGCGGCAAGTCGGCTTCCGAATGGATCGCAGAAGTGACGATGGCGGAAATCAACCGAATGCTCACCACCAGCAACATGAGTATCAAGGAAATAGCTTTCCGGCTCAACTTCCCGAACAGCAGTTTCTTTTGTCAATACGTCAAAAAGCACAGCGGCATGTCGCCGAGCCAGCTCAGACGGAGCCTGTAGTTCCCGTCAGGTCGTCGGCACCAAGTCCGCGAGGTGATACTGCTTCAAGCCCTCAATCGGATCCTGCAGTATCTTTCCTATCATAAACCCGTAGTCGTCCATCACTTCTTCCAGAACGGGACGGTAATAGTATGCCACGGAGCCTACAAAGCCCACCGGCATCTGACTCGTTTCGGGATTCTCCACGCCGTCCACTTCGTAGTACTGCATCACGTTGCGGCGCACAAACTCCTGGAAATGGTCGTAGACGAGGTCGTGGATACGCTTGTCATCGATGTTCTCCGAGCAGAAGCGTGCGAGACTTGCCAGCCAACGGTTCGGGAACGGCTGACGATAGACGTGCTCGATGATATCCGCCATCGTCAGGTTGTTCTGCGTCAGGAATTTCTCCTTCAGGTCGCCGCCCAACTGGTTCTTGAGCAAGTCGCCCACAAGGCGTTTGCCCATCACTGCCGCCGAGCCTTCGTCGCCCAGTATATAGCCGAGCGACGGCACCGACCACTTGATGTTCTCGCCGTCGTACAAACAGCTGCCGCTACCTGTTCCCAGGATACATGCCACGCCTTTCTGCGTGCCGAGCAGTCCGCGTGCTGCACCGAGCATGTCGCTTGCCACGTGGATCTCCGCCGTCTTGAACACGGCGCGCAGGGCTTTCTCCACAAACGGTATCTTCTCGGGCGTACAGCCTGCGCCATAGAAGAAGATATGCGTCACTTTGCCCGCCCAGAGCAAATGGCCTATCTGCGGCAGGAGCTGGTTGCTGATAGAGTTGCGCATCGCGTCGCACGTCTGGAAAAACGGATTGATGCCGTCCGTCATGACGTCCGTGAACTGTCCGTTGGCGGCCATTAGACACCAATGAACCTTGGTTGAGCCGCTGTCTGCTATAAGAATCATATCTGTTTTCTTAAAATTTTGTGCAAAAGTAATGCTTTTTTTGCATATATGCAAATTTTTTTGTAATTTTGCAGCGCATAACGGAAAAATAGATATGATAAGTTCATTTACATTGCCGGGACGCATATGCAGCACCGGAGAAATACGCCGCATAGCGGCGGAGAGTAAGTCACCCTACACGCTCATTCAGCTCAAGTCCGACATCGAATGGGTCTATCTGGCACAGGAACGCATGGTGCAGGTGCTGGAGATGACAGGCGCGACGATGGTCTATGCTGACAGATTTCAAAAAATAGTCGAAAGTCAAAAGTCGAAAGTCGAAAGCATTACGGAAGCACCGGTCATTGATTATCAGCAGGGAGCGTTGCGCAACGATTTCGACTTCGGCGCTGTCATGCTCTGGCGCACCGACCGTCTGCGCGAACTGGTAGCCGCCATGCACACCGACTATCAGTATGCCGGGCTGTACGACCTGCGGCTGCGTGCCACGGAGAATCTGGCTGCCGAAGCCGACCTGATTCACATCCCCGAATACCTGTATTACGAAGTGGAAACCGACACCCGCAAGTCGGGCGAGAAGCTGTTTGACTACGTCGATCCCAGAAACCGTCAGGTGCAGGTGGAGATGGAACAGTGCGTGACGGCACACTTGCGCCGCATCAATGCGTATCTGGAGCCGGGGCAGTACAAGCCGCTGCCCGAAGCCGGAGAGTTCCCCGTGACAGCCAGCGTCATCATCCCATGCAAGAACCGTGCGAAGACCATCGCCGACGCCATCCACAGTGCGCTCAGCCAGAAAGTGCGCCCGGGCTACTCGTTCAACGTCATCGTCGTGGACGACAACTCGACGGACGGAACGGCAGAGATAGTCAAGAAATTGACAATGGACAATGGACAATGGACAATGGACAAAAAACCGGAGCTGATCCATATAGCTCAAGATAAGTCTTGGCATGCGATTGGCGGCAATTGGAACGTGGCGATTCATGACCCGCGTTGCGGCAAATATGCCATTCAGCTTGACTCCGACGACACCTATTTCGACGAGACGACCGTGCAGCGATTCATCGATGCCTTCGAAGGCCAACGACCAATGACCAATGACCAACGACCATCCTACGGCATGGTCATCGGCACTTACCAACTGACCAACATGGCTGGCGAGATACTGCCGCCCGGCGTCATCGACCACCGCGAGTGGACTGACGACAACGGACGAAACAACGCCCTGCGTATCAACGGGTTGGGTGCACCGCGCGGCTTCTACGTACCGCTACTTCGTCAGATTAACTACCCCACCACCAAGTACGGCGAAGACTATGCCGTCGGTCTGCGTATCTCGCGTGACTGGCCTATCGGACGCATCTACGACGTCGTCTATAACTGCCGCCGCTGGGAAGACAACTCCGACGCCAACTGCGACATCGTCAGCATGAACCGCAACAACTGGTACAAAGACAGGCTGCGTTCATTCGAGCTGGTAGCACGAATCAACATTTGAAGATTCGAACATTTGAAGATTTGAAGATTTGAAAATCCGTGTGGGGATATTGACGGCGCCGAAGATCGAGTTTGAGCGGCGCGAGAACACGTTCTTGTTGAGGAACGTGCGTATCGGCATCGGTTTTCACTGGGATCGCTACGAAGACCAGGAGTTCGCCGGCACACTGGAGATCCGCCGCAATCCCGATGGCACGGAGACCGCCATCAACACCATCGACCTGGAGGACTATCTGTGCTCCGTCATCTCGTCCGAGATGTCGGCCGACAGCCCCATGGAACTGCTCAAAGCCCATGCCGTGATCAGTCGCTCGTGGGCAATGAGGGCCATAGCCCAAAGACCACATGAACAAATGGTAAATGGCCAAATGGTAAATGACTTTGATGTTTGTGCAGACGACCACTGCCAGCGTTACGAGGGACTGCGACGCCAGAACGAACGCGCCGTCATGGCTGTCCGCGCGACCGCAGGACAAGTCTTAGTGTATGTACAAAGTGACAAAGGACAAGGTACAAAGGAAGAGATTTGCGACTGCCGATATCATAAGTGTTGCGGCGGAAGAACCGAGATATGGCGCACCTGCTGGGAAGACCGCGACGTGCCATACATCCAATCCGTAGAATGCGACTGGTGCAATCCAAATGGGAAATGGAAAATGGAAAATGGAAAATGTCTGAATGACTACGATCAGGAGACAACGGATTTCCACGACTGGCAGGTGCGTTACACGCAAGAAGAACTGAGCGACATCATCCGTCGGAAGTCGGGTATCGATTTCGGCGACATCATCGACCTTGTGCCTGTTCATCGGGGCGCTTCGGGACGTATCGACCTGCTGAAAATCGTCGGCACCAAACGCACGGAGACCATCGGCAAGGAGTTGAAGATCCGCCAGTGGCTATCCCCCACCTGCCTATATAGCAGTTGGTTTGATGTAGAAAAAAACTCTCAACTATCAACTCTCAACTTTAAATTGATTGGACGTGGTTGGGGTCATGGCGCCGGGCTATGCCAGATAGGCGCAGCCGTCATGGCCGCAGAAGGCAAGACCTACGAAGAAATACTATCGCATTACTACCGTAATACTCAATTGAAAATTGAAAATTGAAGATTTAGCGTTGCAACGCTCTAAATACCCTCACCTCTCGGACGACGAGTGGCGCTGGATGCTCCAGCAGGTGGAAGGACGCGAACGGACAGCGGATAAGTTGCCTACGTTTGCCGCCATCGACGACTGGTGGTATCCCGTCCGACTCAGTTGCGAACAATGCTCTTCCGAACTCACCGCCAAGTATAAAAGCCAAATGGTACATGGTACATGTCCAAATGGTAAATGTCTTGATTTGACCGGCGGTTACGGAGTGGATACCTATTTCCTGAGCGAACTGTTCACGCATACCGACTACGTGGAACAGGATGCCGAACTATGCCGCATTGCGGAACACAACTTTGGTCTTCAGTCGTTGGTCGTTGGTCATTCGTCGTTGGACATTTCCGTTCATAACACTACCGCCGAGGATTTTCTCTCGTCCCTTTCAAGGGAGGCCGGGAGGGGCTATGACTTGATATATCTCGATCCTGCCCGCAGAGACAGCCACGGCGGCAAAGTCTTCCGGCTCGGAGACTGCACGCCGAACGTGGTCGAACTGCTGCCGACGCTGCTCAGCCATCTGACGGACAGCGGTCGCATCCTGCTCAAACTCTCCCCGATGCTCGACCTCACGCAGGCCGTCAAAGAACTATCAGCCGCCAGCATTCAGTGGTCGGTTTATGTCGTCGCCATCAAGAACGAGGTCAAAGAAGTATTGTTATTAAGTACAAAGGGACAAAGTACGAAGGACAACGGCAACATTACCGCCATCGATCTCGCCAAGCCGGAGCAAGTCTTTCGTTTCACCCGCGAAGAAGAGTCTAACAGCGTAAGCGGTCTAACAGCGCCAGCGGTCTATCAGTGTAACGGTCTATCAGGCGCAGCCGGTCTTTTTCTTTATGAGCCCAATGCCGCCATTCTCAAAGCAGGTGCGTATAAGTTGGTTGCTCGGCGGTTCGGCCTGCACAAACTGGATGTCAATACCCATCTCTACGTCTCCGACACGCTTGTGTCCGACTTTCCCGGTCGCGTCTGGCAAATCAAAGAACACATCCAACATAACACATCAAACATAACACATGCCAACGTCCTCGTTCGCAACTATCCCTTGACGCCGGAACAACTGAAAAAGAAGCTGCACCTCCGCGATGGAGGCACAGCCTATATTATCGGCTGCCGTGTGGCGGGCAAACCCACTATCTTCCTCGCGGAGCGAGTCAAATGAGATTTGAAGATTCGAAGATTCGAAGATTATTCTGCGTACGCTCGGTAGAATTCCGTCACTGCCACTATGCCTCTGCGCCACACATCCATATCCATCGACTCGTTGGGCGAGTGGATGGCGTTCTGCTCCAGTCCGAAGCCCATCAGGATCGACTTGCAACCGAGTATCCGTTCAAAGGCTGCAATGATTGGAATACTGCCGCCTCGGCGGGCCGCAAGGGGACGCTTGCCGAAAGCCACTTCAAAACCTTTCTCCGCAGCTTTGTATGCCGGTATGTCTATCGGGCAGACATAGCCTTGTCCGCCGTGCATCGGCATCACTTGCACACGCACGCCTTTGGGTGCGATCGACTCCATATATTCTACGAACGCACGCGAAATACGCGCATGGTCTTGATTAGCCACCAATCGGCACGACGCTTTCGCAAACGCCTTCGACGGCAGTACGGTCTTGCTGCCCTCGCCCGTATAGCCGCTCCACATGCCGCATATGTCGAACGACGGACGGCATGAGTTGCGCTCCAGCGTGGAGTAGCCCTGTTCTCCGAACACGTTGTCCACGTCGATGGCGGCGTTGTATCGTTCCTGCGAGAACGGTATCTGCGCAATCATCCGGCGTTCCTCGTCAGGGATAGGCAGAACGTCGTCGTAGAAGCCGGGGATAGTGATTCTGCCGTCTTTGTCCACCACCTTGGCCAACATCTCGCATAGCGCATTGGCGGGATTCTTGACTGCACCGCCGAAGTGGCCGGAATGCAGGTCGCGATTCGGACCCGTCACTTCTATCTGCCAGTATGCCAAGCCGCGCAGACCGGTGGTGATTGAGGGCGTGTCTTTGCCGATCATCGAGGTGTCGCTTACCAGGATGATGTCTGCCGCGAGCATCTCTTTATGCTGTTCCAGGAAGGCTTCCAGCGAGGGTGAGCCGATCTCCTCTTCGCCCTCGAAGATAAACTTGACGCGGCAGTGCATCAGTCCCTCGCGCACCATGTATTCGAAGGCTTTCGCCTGAATCATCGCCTGTCCTTTGTCGTCGTCTGCTCCGCGGGCGTACAGACGGCCGTCGCGTATCGCGGGTTCCCACGGGTCGGACTGCCACTGCTCCAGCGGCTCCACCGGCATCACGTCGTAATGCGCATAGACCAAGACTGTTGGACATTTGTCGTTTGTCGTTGGTCGTTGGTACTCGGCATACACAAACGGATTGCCCTTCGACGGCAGCACTTCAGCCCGCTGACATCCGGCAGCCAGCAGCAGTTCGCGCCAGCGCTCCGCGCAGCGAAGCATGTCGGCTTTGTGTTCCGGTTGACAACTCACGCTTGGGATGCGTATCAGCGACGCCCACTCTTCCATCCAACGCGCCTCATTCGCGCGCATATACTCCTGAATAGTCATAACTATGAAATTTTGCTGCAAAGGTAGTTATAATATTTGGAATATGCAAATATTTTCCATTTTCTATTGTCAATTTTCCATTTTTATTTGCATATATCAAAAATAAGCAGTACCTTTGCAACCGCAATAACAGCCCTGAAATCTAATATGCCAGTAACGAAACAAAAACTAAGACAACAATACTATGAGCACAAAAAAATCTGATATTGACCTCAACGAGGTTGCCATCTCCTTGGATGTAGATAATGATTTCATTGAGGGAGTCCGTAACGGCAATGTTACACATATTAGCATCTCTATCAACGAACAAAGAAATGTTGGCTATTATGCCACCAAGGAATCATCCTATTTAGAAAATCATAGAGCCTATTAACCGAGCAATGCATTCAAAAATGTCATGACCACTCAAGAATTCATACAAAAAGCAAAAGCCGTTCATGGGGATAAGTATGATTATTCTAGGGTGGAGTATGTAAATTATCGAACAAGGCTTCTTATTATCTGTCCCAAGCATGGAGAGTTCTGGCAAAGACCTGATATTCATCTACAGGGGAAAGGCTGTACAAAATGTGGAAGAGAAAGAATTGGAATTGCCAGCAGTAAATCCAAAGATCAATTTCTTTAAGAAGCACGGAGAGTTCATGGAGATAAATACGACTATTCCAAAGTCGAGTATGTAAACTACCAAACAAAGGTAACAATTATTTGTCCCATCCATGGTAAATTTACTCAAGCGCCCACTGGTCACTTGCAGGGAAATGGCTGCCCTAAGTGTGGTAATGACAAAACTGCATTGCGAATGACCACAGAGGGGTTTATACAAAAAGCAAAAGCTATTCATGGTGATAGATATGATTATTCCAAAGTAGAGTACGTAGATAATAAAAAGGAAGTTTGTATTATTTGCAGTGAGCATGGCGAATTCTGGCAACGACCTAAAAATCATTTGAGTGGATACGGATGTCCCATTTGTTCTGGTCGCCAGAAAATGCGCACGATAGACTTCGTTAAACGAGCTAAACAAGTTCATGGTAATAGGTATGACTATTCTAAAGTAGAATATAAAGGCAACACAGAAGAAGTATGTATCATTTGTCCCGAACATGGTGAGTTTTGGCAAA
Organism: Paludibacteraceae bacterium; assembly: GCA_017425065.1. Lineage (GTDB taxonomy): Bacteria > Bacteroidota > Bacteroidia > Bacteroidales > Paludibacteraceae > Colicola. The sequence goes on along the minus strand of JAFPJV010000089.1, from coordinate 5,127 downwards.
GAGCAGGACTTCATTTAAGAGGAGCAGGATGCTCTAAGTGCGGATTTATCACAGGTAGCGCAAAACAAAGAATATGGACTAAGGAAGCGTGTTATGAATTAGCAAAGCGATATGATGATTTAACTACCTTCTGCACCGAATGCAAAACGGCATACTCAATTGCATGTAGAAATAATTGGATTCAAGATTATACTTGGCTAAAAAGAAAGCAACTTCCAAACGGATATTGGACTAAAGAACTTGTATTGGAGGAAGCACACAAATATATAAGTACTCATGAATTTAAGGCTGGTAGTCCTAAAGCATATGGCGCAGCACATCGGAATGGGTGGATAAGTGAATGCACGTGGTTCATCAAACCTAAAAATGCAAAAAAGTGGAATTACGATACTTGTTTTGAAGAAGCGCAAAAATATGGTTCCACTACCGATTTTCGGGCAAATTCTATAACCGCATATTGTATTGCAAGAGATAGAGGTTGGTTGGAAGAATATTCTTGGCTCACAAAAAATATCAATCCTTACAATCATGATCTATGTTTAGCAGAAGCGAAGAAATACCAATATTTCAATGATTTTCGAGCCAATTCTCACCAATTCTATATGGCCGCTCGAAGCCGTGGTTGGTTAAAAGAATATACATGGTTAATAAGAGAGCCTATTGAACCATATAACAAAAAATGGAAATACGACACATGCTACGCAGAGGCAAAAAAATATAATACCAGAAGTGCCTTCAACAAAGGATGTAGCAGCGCATATGATGTCGCCAGAAGAAATGGTTGGTTGGCTGATTACACATGGATGCCGGATATGTCTGCCTACGATGCAAAAGTTGATAGTGTGTATTGCTATTTGTTTGAAGAGCAAAAAGCAGCATATGTTGGTCGAACCTTGATGTATCGTCAGCATATAAGAGATGTTGAACACAACTATTACGATTTTGACGCAGTTTACAAGTTTGCTCACAAGAAAAATTGTCCTATACCACCAATGCAGATTATTGAAGAGAATTTAACGGTTCAGCAGGGACGAATTCGTGAAGATTATTGGCGCAAGTATTACGAAGCCAATGGTTACTTTATGCTCAACAAGGCTGCTACCGGAGCGAAGAGCGGTTCTATAGGGGCTTTAGCAACTGGAAAATGGACTTTCGAAAAAGCTTATAGAATTGCGCAAGCATTTCAATCTGCTAAAGAAATGAATGATGAGTATGGATATCTTTATAAACTTGCAAAGGCGAGAGGTTGGTTGGAAAAGTTTGAGTGGTTCAGAGGTAAAGAGATAAAGATAGAAAAACAAACAAAATGGACTGAGGATGTTTGTAGAGAAGAAGCTCTTAAGTATACATCCAGAAAAGATTTTCGTAAATATTCAAGAGGTGCATATGATAAAGCCAATGAATGTGGTTGGTTAGATAGTTACACATGGCTTTTCCATCATAAGTCGTATTCGGATTGGGATTATCAAAGTTGCAAAGAAGAGGCTGCCAAATATCCTAATCGAAATGAGTTTGGCAAACATTCCTATGGAGCCTATACTGTATCACGAAGAAATGGATGGTTAGATGACTTTTATCCCGTTCCATTGCGCCGAGTTCTTGACTATGAAACATGCAAAAAGCTTGCGGCACAATATAAATCAAAGAGTGAACTTATAGCGAATGATAAGAGTTTGTATGGCACTCTACTAAAAAAAGGTTGGTTAGATGAATTCTTTCCAAAATGATTATATAACAAAAGAAGCCCCAGCCGTATAACAAGAATAACTTATTCCAATAAGCTAAACTGCCATGAACGAACTAATATATAAGTCAATACCATTAAATCTGCTCATTCAAAAATATGAGCCGCTTCATTTTGAATATGGAGGTTACACTTTTTCCGACAAATATATTCCTCCAAAAGAAAAGCAAAAGTACGGCTCATATATTTTGAAAATCGCGACAGGGCAAATAACAGAATCGAGACAACTGAATGGAAGCTCTGTAAAACTTAGTCAAATGTCTGAACTAGTGACTATGCTATTTAAGTATATTACAGGAGCAAGTATCTTTTTTGATCCAGACGGAATAGATTTGCATAGGAAACGGATATTGGTGGCAGGAGAATGCCCTGCTGGATGGTCATCAAATTTTGAGGAGATATGTGCATCATTGAGTATAGGTCCAATCTTCATAGGTGTGCCTCGCTTGTTATTGAAACCAAATGTTCAGATTCTATTATCCCCATTATACGAATTGCATATCATGCTATTACAATATTGGAAATTGGATGCTACAACTCAATATCTGATGCGCCTAAATTATGAAGCGGATTTGGCTTCTAATATAATCAGAGGCATGGCTTATGGTAAAGTTTTGGAGATAATAGATGCTATACATCCTTTGCCTAAAGGTAGAGGTAAAAATGATACACGCATAAAAGAGTATTATAGTGAAATTCAGGAATTATTCAAAGGCAAGACAATTAAAAATTTAACAGACTTGGCTAATAATCGAGCAGATACACGACATTATGTAGCGCAAAAGGACGATGTTAAACCACATCCTTTCATGAACTACGATGAGTTAGGAGAATATGGACCTTTAATTGATATGTTGGCGATTAATGAGGTTCGTATGAAATTTGGACTACCAATGTTGTTATCGTTGAAAGAATGAAATATGTTTTAGCGACAATCCCACTTCTACCTTGTTCCCTTTCTTGCGAAAATCCACCCAAAAAGGAACGAACTATTTACACCGGACAAGAAGTCAAATAAGAACATCCCCCGACCCTTCCCAAAAGGGGAGAGGAGGAACCCCACCCGACCTCCCCACAAGAGAGGAGACCGGAGTGGCTCCGGATATGAGGATTGTCTTTCATGGAAAATGGGAAATGGATAATGACGAAAATACAAGAAAATAGTAATTTTCGTCAGTAGAGAAAATAAAAGATGCCTATCCGAAATAAGTAGTGTAAGGTGTACGGTGCGATGGGGATATCGCTATTTCGCCGGTTGTTTTAAAATATCAAATCCTTCTCATCCATCTCCGAAGCCTCTATAGCATGCATGAACATCGCGAAATACACCGGAATGTACCATATCTTCCCGTCGCGCTTTACCTCCCGCTCGTTCGACAAAACCACCGCATCTTCGATCTTATAATCCGGATTCGTCACGAAATGATTCAGGGCACTATGCACCGAATAATCCTTGCCCGACTTCACCTCCACCGGCATCACGCGACACCGTTCCGTATCATCTATCATATAATCCACCTCGCCCTTCGAACGGTTGTCGTAATAGAACAGCTTATGTCCATGCGCAGCCAACTCCTGCGCCACTACGCTCTCATACACAGCTCCCAGATTCACGCTCTTCTCCGTATCCATCACGGCCTTGATTGACAGCCCGTACAGCAGACTCGTCAGCAGTCCCACATCGTTCAAATAAAGCTTCAGCAAGTTCTTGTGCAACGACTCCGACAACGGATAACGCGGATTCGATATGGCATGTACAGCCAATGCCACTCCGGCAAACACCAGATAATCAAACTCATCCTTGTAGTTGCCAAAACGATCCCCGTTCTTTTCCCGAATATCCTTCGCCACCACGCGCTTCTTCTTGTTCTCCATCTGACTTGGAATCATATCGTAGATCCGCCGGATATACAATTTCTTATCCGCTTCTTGTTCATACTGCGCCGCATCCTGCATGTACATGTCTATGATTGCATTCTGCATTTCACGCACCTTCGCAATGTTATGCGTACGCAGGTATTCATTCACCACGTCCGGCAATCCTCCCACCAGCAAGTAACGCTTGAACAGCGACAGCACGTACTCATGCTGCTCCTTGCTCAGGCTCTCCTTCAGGTCGTATGCCTCACGCAATCGGCGCAAAGCTTCTTCGCCATATCCGTTCGCTATCAGCCATTCCTCAAAATCCAACTGATACATCCGCTTACGGATCACACTCCCCACCGGCATCGACTTCGTCTTCTTCAGTGTCAAACCTAACAAGCTCCCGCTCGCGATGAAACGATAGCGCTTGTCCTGACGGAAGAATTTCAGCAATGTCAGGTACTGCGGGTAATGCTGTATCTCATCTAGAAAGACAAGCGTGTCGCTGTATTCGTGCAACTGGTTTCCGGCAATTGAACTCAACGCAAAATAGAAATCATTCACGTCGTGGATATTCTTGAACAGCTGTGGTCCCTCGTCGTCTTGCACAAAGTTCACTTCAATGAAGTGCTTATACACTTGCTTGCCAACCTCACGAATGATAAACGACTTGCCGATTTGCCGCGCACCTTCCACGATCAGTATCTTGTCGTTCTTGGAACGAAGATACTCTTCCAAATATCCCGAAATCTTTCTATACAACATATGTCTTTACACTTTTCAATACTTTTTCACGGCGCAAAATTACACTTTTCAATTGAATTATGCAAATATTTTTTACACTTTTCAATAAAAAAGCGCATTTTTATGCTTATCTCAAAAAAAAAATTGGCACGTTGAGACGATTTGGAAATCATTTTTTTGCATTTTTTTGGAGCAAAGAGGAGCAAAGAGGGGCAACACCCCGTTTGGCTGTTTATATTATAGTGGAGAAAACTCCGCTCTATCACGCGGAGCAGGAAACGAAGGGAAGAAATGGACATACTAAGCCGACTAATAGTCGGCGACAATACGAAGAATCTTAATTGGCTCTTGATTGGGATGTGAGTGGAAGATGGTCACGTGATGGGAAGGCGGGAATGCCAATGATCGCGGCAAACCGCTCACGGAAATGGCTGAAAACCGGAGAGGACTACCTGCAAGAACAGGGGAAAAAATTCGCCGGGAAAAATTTCAAAAAAGGGAAGAAAAGTGCATTTTTCGAAATTATTTGAACGGAAATGAACGGAAATGGACGGAAAGGAAACATGCGACCTAAAAATACTAATATATTTGCAGAGAATTTTAGAGAAAAAATAGTTGAGGTAAAAGAAAAGAAGCAAAAGAAAAATTTAGAAAGAAAAAAATTATAATTCTTTTTTTTCTTTCTCAAATAGTATTGTTGGGAGAAAAAAAGAAAAACTTAAAACTTTCTATTATGGAGCAATTAGAAATAAAAGAAAAATCGTCTTTTGACTATT
>JAFPJV010000088.1 GCA_017425065.1 Paludibacteraceae bacterium | reverse complement strand
GATGATATTGGCCGTTCCGGTCACAGACGCTTCGTCCAGAAGCATATAGCGGCCTTTCAGTTGTTTGGCTTCGAAGCGGTATGCCAACAGTTCCTTGTCGTACTTGAACCGTGCGCCCAGATTAACCATGCCCTGGAAATGCGTATCCAGACGACGACGGCCTATCTTGTCGCCACCGGGTTTGGCATATGTCACTTCGCCCAGACGCGCCAACAGCGGACCTATAATCATGACCGAACCACGCAGACGGTTGCATTTCTGCAAGAAGTCCTTGCTGCGCAGATAAGCCGTGTCCAAATTACGTGCCGTGAAAGCATATTTGCCCCGGGACAGTTTCTCAACGGTCACACCCATCGAAGCAATCAGGTCGATCAGGTTGTTCACATCCAATATGTTCGGCAGGTTGCTAATCACCACCGTTTCCTTGGTCAACAGCACTGCGCACAACACCTGCAATGCCTCATTTTTCGCGCCCTGCGGTGTGATCGAACCGTGCAGTTTGTGTCCTCCTTCTACGATAAAACTTGCCATATATTCAATGAATAATGATTAATGAATAATGAATATCGATTTATTCTAAATATAGTTTACCTCCGGGGAGATATGGATACCAAATTTCTCTCTGACGCTGTCGCATACCTGTTGCGCCAGGTTCTTAACGTCCTCCGGCGTGGCATTGTCCGCATTGACAATCACGAGCGGTTGCTTCTCATACACCTGCGCGCCTCCAACCCGTTTGCCTTTCCATCCGCATTGTTCTATCAGCCACGCAGCCGGTATTTTCACACCGCCATCCTGCTCAAAATGAGGCACTTGGTTATACTGACCGGCTATCGCTTCATACACCTCATGCGGCACGATAGGATTCTTGAAGAACGAACCCGCCGAACCTATCTCACTCACTTCCGGCAACTTCTGACGACGAATCTGCATGACGGCCTGACGCACCTCGTTAGGCGTCGGTGTACCGCCCGTCACAGCTCGCAGATGACCGTAGTCCAACTGCGGATGAGGCGTCTTCCAAAGCCGATAAACCACCGACGTCACGATATACTGTCCTTTCAGTTCGTTCTTGAATATACTGTCGCGATAGCCGTAGCGACACTCTGCGTTTTCAAAGATGCGCTCTTGGCCGTCGGATACACGCATGGTATGCACCCGCACGATGGCATCTTTGGCTTCAACGCCATAGGCACCTACGTTCTGCACGGCCGACGCACCCACTTCGCCCGGGATATGACTCAAGTTCTCCAATCCCCACAGACCCATGTCGCATAACTGGGCGATCAGTTCGTCCATCACCAATCCGGCCTGGGCTTCTATCAACACTTCGTCACCGTTCTCGTCCAAAGCACGTGCCCGACGCATAGCAGAATGAAGAATAACGCCGTCAAAGTCGCCCTGAAAAAGCAGGTTGCTTCCCGCACCGATAGCCAATATCCGTTCGCCGCGGTATTTTTCCAGCAGCGATCGCAGTTCTCCCACCGAATGATACTCCTCTATCACCCGTGCCCGCACTTTCATGCGAAATGTATTAGGTATATAATTTTCCATTGTCAATTTTCCATTGTCAATTTTCCATTTTCCATTTTCCATTTCTTTTGTCCACTTATCCTGCTTTTGACTTTCGACTTTCGACTTTCGACTAAATTTCATTTATATCGCTCGGCATTCTCCAATCCCCTCTCGGCGACAGACTTACCGTCACCACTTTCGGGCCATCCGGCATACAACTCCGCTTGAACTGTTGGCGGTAGAAGCGGCGCATGAATACGTCAAGCCACTTGGCAATCTCCTGTTCCTCGTATTTATCCTCAAAAGCTTGCAACGCCATGTATTGTATCTTGTCGCGGGTAAAACCGTAGCGAAGGAAGTAGTACATAAAATAGTCGTGTAATTCGTAGGGGCCTATCTTATCTTCGGTAATCTGGGCTATCTCTCCCTTCTCGTCAGCAGGCAGCAATTCCGGCGAGATAGGCGTCTCCACAACATTCATCAACACACGACGTATCTCCTCGTCAAACAGGTTCTCGGCGGCATAAGTCACCAGGAATCGTACAAGTGTCTTCGGGATACCGGCATTCAGTCCGTACATCGACATCTGATCACCGGAATACGTACACCACCCCAGCGCCAACTCACTCATATCACCCGTTCCGACAACCAGTCCGTTCAGTTTGTTCGCCAAATCCATCAGCACCAGCGTTCGGATACGTGCCTGGGCATTTTCGTATGTAATATCGTGCAAATCCATGTCATGCTCGATGTCTTGCAAGTGCTGTGTTGCCATATCGCGGATAGGAATCTCCTTCATCGTGATACCCAGCAACTCCATCAGCCGAAGGGCATTCTCATAGGTTCGGTCGCTTGTGCCGAAACCGGGCATCGTGACGCCGACGATACGTGTGCGGTCGTAGCCTAACTGATCGGCCGCCAAGACGCAACTAACCAGAGCCAACGTCGAATCCAAGCCGCCCGACACACCGATCACCAAAGTCTCGGCGTGCGTATGTTCCCAACGACGCATCAAGCCGCTCGTCTGAATCGAGAACACATCCATTGCATACTGATCTTCCTCGCTTTTGATCGGCAAGAACGGCAACGGCCAGAACTTACGGTGCAGCGGTTCGGTAAATTCTTCCTGACGCTCTATCGGCGCCACATTGATATGGCGGTAATGCCCCTGTTTGTCTTTGGTGAAATTGGTATTACGCTGCCGGTCGATGCGCAGACGCTCCACGTCTATCTCTTGAATAATCATCGAACTGACGCGTTGGAAGCGGTCACCCTCGCTCAGTATGCGGCCGTTCTCGGCAATATACGTACTGCCCGAGAACACCACATCCGTCGTACTCTCGCCCACGCCCGAACTGGTATAGATATAGCCGCAACGCACACGTGCCGACTGCTGGGTGATCATCTGACGGCGATAGGCATGCTTGCCGACCACGCAGTTGCTTGACGACAGGTTGAAGATCAGTTCAGCACCTTGTATCGCTAATTGCGTAGATGGCGGCAGCGGACTCCACAGGTCTTCGCACACTTCAATGCCGAAGCTGTAGTTGCGCGTTGTGAACAGCAGGTCTGTTCCGAACGGCACGTCGCCGCACCACAGTTCGATCGTCGGAATACGAGGCGCTATGCCGCCCGGCGTGTACTCTCGTGCCGCACGACCGGAAGTGAACCAGCGCTTCTCGTAGAACTCACCCGTATTCGGCAGGTTCACTTTGGGCACAACGCCCATCACTTCGCCGTCGGTCAGCACGAATGCACAGTTGAACAGGTCGTTATCCACTTTCAGCGGTGCTCCGATCAGCACGACGATAGCTTTGCCGCGGGTATAGTTACACACATCCTCCAGCGCCGCCATGGCATTCTGCTGGAGCTGTTGCGTGAAGAACAAATCCGCGCAGGTATAACCCGTCAATGTCAGTTCGGGAAAACAAAGCACTTCCACGCCTTCTTGCAGCGCTTCGTCTATCTGCTGTTTCACTTCCTGTGCGTTATACGCACAATCCGCCACATGTGCCATCGGCACAGCCGCCGCAACACGTACAAAACCAAAATTTGTGTTCATAACATTGCATATTTACCAAAATCGCCGCAAAGGTACGAAAAAAAACTGACATACGCAAGAGCGTATGACAATTTTTTGATTTTTTCGTCTATTCTACAGTAACAGACTTGGCAAGGTTGCGCGGTTGATCCACGTCACAGCCCTTGACAACGGCAATATGGTAGGCAAGCAACTGGAGCGGGATGACGGTCAAAAGCGGTGTCAGACACTCTTCGGTGGCAGGCACTTCTATGACATAATCGGCTATGCGGCTTACCAGCTCGTCGCCTTCGGTAACAATGGCAATGACACGTCCCTTGCGGGCTTTGATCTCCTGGATATTGCTTATCACTTTCTCATACGTGCCGCAACGCGGTGCTACCACCACCACCGGCATCTCTTGCGAGATAAGGGCTATCGGTCCGTGTTTCATCTCGGCAGCCGGATAACCTTCGGCATGGATATAGCTGATTTCCTTAAGTTTGAGTGCGCCCTCCATGGCTACGGGGAAGTTGTAACCGCGACCGAGATAGATGAAGTTCTGCGCGTAGGTAAAGGTCTTGGCGAAGTCTGCTATGCGTTTGTTCTGTCCCAAGACACGCTCGATTTTATCGGGGATTTGTCCCAATTCGCGCACGATGTCCAGATATTTCTCCCGGCTTATCGTTCCTTTTTCCCGACCGATACAAAGCGCCAGCATCGTGAGTGCTGTCACTTGTGCCGTAAACGCCTTTGTACTGGCTACACCTATTTCCGGTCCTACGTGCGTATAGCAGCCGCTGTCGCTCACACGCGGGATGGAAGCGCCGACGACATTGCATATCGAGAAGATAAACGCCCCTTTCTCTTTGGCGAGCTGGATAGCCGCCAAGGTGTCGGCTGTCTCGCCGGATTGCGAAATGGCAATGACCACATCGTCTTTGTGGATCACCGGTTTGCGATAGCGGAACTCGCTGGAATACTCGACTTCCACGGGTATCTGCGCAAACTCCTCGATGGCATACATGGCTATCAAGCCGGCATGCCAACTGGTGCCACAAGCCGTAATGATGATACGTTTGGCATTCAGAAAACGCTCTTTATTGTCGATGAAACCGGACAAAGCGATGTTGTCCTGACGCACGTTGACACGTCCACGCATCGAATCGGTCAGCGTACGCGGCTGCTCGAAAATCTCCTTTAGCATGAAGTGCGGATAACCACCCTTCTCCAACTGACTCAGTGACAGCTCCAAACGCTTGATTTCAGGCGTTTTCTGCACATTACCTATAGTGGTAATATCGACATCTTCGCCTATGCGCAACGACACTACTTCCTCGTCGTCGATATAAATCACGCGGTCGGTATATTCCACAATAGGCGTGGCATCCGATGCCAGGAAGTACTCGTTTTCGCCGATTCCAACGACTAACGGTGAGCCTTTGCGGGCAACAACCAGCGTGTCGGGATGTTCCTTGTCAAGCACGGCGATGGCATAGGCACCGATGACTTGCTGCAAAGCCAGCTGAACGGCGGTTTTCAGATCCACATGCTGGTTGATCTGCGTATATTCTATCAGTTGCACCAGCACTTCGGTATCGGTGTCCGACTTGAAGCTGTAGCCTTCTCCCTGCAAACCGGCTTTGAGCACGGCGTAGTTCTCGATGATACCGTTGTGGATGATAGCCAAGCGTTCGGATTCCGAATAATGCGGATGGGCATTGACGGTGTTCGGTTCGCCGTGCGTCGCCCAACGCGTGTGCGCGATGCCTATTGTCCCGCTTATATCTTTGTCCGCCGCAAAGGCTTCCAGTTCAGCCACTTTGCCTTTGGCTTTATAGACGTTGAGTTGTCCGTCCGGATTGATCAGAGCCACGCCGGCACTGTCATAACCGCGATACTCCAGGCGATGCAGCCCTTTGATTAAGATAGGATACGCCTTGCGTTTTCCTATATATCCAACTATTCCACACATATATTTATAGTTTTTGTATTCTTTTCAATGCTTCTTCGCAGTCTTCCCGCTTCGAGAAGGCAGAGAAACGCACATATCCTTCTCCGGACTTGCCGAAGCCCACACCGGGAGTGCAGAGCACCTGACACTCGTTCAGCAGATGGTCGAAGAATGTCCATGAGTTCCATCTGTGCGGTGCGCGACACCATATATACGGTGCATTCTCGCCTCCGTACGCCTCATAACCCATTGTATGCAGACGCTGACGGATCAGGTGCGCCGTGCCTAAGTAGAAATCCAGGTTGGCACGAATGCCGGCATGTCCTTCGGGCGTATAAGTGGCTTGTGCCGCACGCTGCGAGACATACGACGTGCCATTGTATTTGGTGCATTGCCGGCGAAGCCACATCGCCTGCAGACCCGTTTCCTTCGGTACCACGGTAAAGCCGCAACGCACCGACGTAAAACCGGCACTCTTGCTGAAACTACGCACCTCTATCGCCACCTCTTTCGCACCGTCTATCTCATAGATGCTGTGCGGGATATCTGGTTGGGTGATATAGGCTTCGTAGGCAGCGTCGAAGATGATGATACTCTTGTTCTCACGCGCATAACGCACCCACTCTGCCAGTTGTTCACGTCTCAGCACGGTGCCTGTCGGGTTGTTGGGAAAGCATAGATAGATGATGTCTGCTTTCTCTGCCGGCAGTTCCGGCACAAAGCCGTTCTCCGCATGACAAGGCAGGAACGTGACGGGACGTCCCGCCATAATGGACGAATCGGCATATGCAGGATAGGACGGATCCAATATCGCCACGCGGTTCTCCCGTGCAAACAGTTCGCTCAGGTTGCCGAGGTCGCTTCCGGCACCTTCACCGATGAACACTTCCGACACATCCAGGTCGATGTCCAGAGGCGCATAGTCATGGTCGATGATGGTGCGGCGAAGCCATTCATAGCCTTCTTCCAGACAATATCCGCGGAATGTTGCCGCTTGTCCTAACTCGCTGACAGCCTGTTGCATAGCCTGCACGATAGCCGCGGGCAACGGACGTGTCACGTCGCCCACACCCATACGGAGCAGCTGTTGATCGGGATGTGCGGTCAGATACGCATTAGCGCGGTCGCCGATTTCCTTGAAGAGGTAGTTCTCTTCCAGGTTTTGAAAATTGGTATTCTTGTTCATATTCTTTCGTTTTGTTTCCATTCGCCGCGGAACACTTCCGTGGCACTTCCTGTCATATAGACCGGCTCGTTGTCTGCCGGCCATGTTATAGTGAGATCGCCTCCGCGCAGATGCATGGTCAGTTCGCGTTGTGTGAGTCCATGCCGGATAGCCGCTACGGCTGTTGCACATGCGCCGGTGCCGCAAGCCATCGTCTCGCCCGTGCCGCGTTCCCAGACGCGCAGTTCCAGTTCGCGGTCGTTCCGTATCCGCGCGTACTCCACGTTGGTGCCTTCGGCAAAGTGCGGATGGGTGCCGATTCGTCTGCCTGTCGTTGCCAGTTGCTCCGGCGACGGCAGTTCGTCACAGAAAAACACGGCGTGCGGATTTCCCATGTTCACATTCATAAACGGCAACTCTCTGCCATCCAGAAGCAATGTGTCGGACTTCACGACCGGCCGACCCATATTCACCGTTACCGTCCCCACCGTTTCATCCGAAACGTGCAGTTCCAGTTCGCGCAAGCCGGCAAGCGTAGCAATCCGCATGTGCTGCCAACGGCATATGCCGCTCTCGTACAGATACTTGGCAACGCATCGGATCGCATTTCCACACATCTGTGCTTCCGTGCCGTCGGCATTGAACATCCGCATGCGCGCATCCGCTTCCTTGTCCGGCAAGATCAAGACCAAACCGTCGGAACCGATACCGCAATGCCTGTCAGACACACGTTGCGCCAGCACACACAGATCCGCTGCTGCAATCTGTGCGGCTGTCTGCGGCGGGAAACAATCGACAAATACATAATCATTTCCCAGCCCGTGCATCTTGATGAAAGGCAAGACTTTCATTTATGATTTTAGGATTATAGACCGGTCTTCGACCTAATAGACAATAGACAATGGACTGAATATGATTCGTCGAAACATTTTAGTCTTTTGTCTTTCAGCGTAGCGGTCTTTTGTCTTTTGTCATTTTTAGTGTACAAACATCATTTCGCGGTATTTGGGCAGCGTCCACATCTCGTCGTCCACGATGAGTTCGAGTGCATCGGCATGGTCGCGTATCTCTGCCATCAGAGGCAGTACATGGTCGTGATAAGCCACGGCTTTGCTGCGTTCGTCGGGCATCCGGTTGGCTTTGTGACGCGCTTCGGTCATGCGTTCCACGCCGTCAAGGATGGCACCCGAGTGATGTTCTATCTGACGGATGATGCTGTAGTCCATCTCGTTGAGGCTTGCCACTTCTTCGGTGCTGAACACCTGCTTGACAGCCAGCACGTTCTGCAGCAGCATCGTCTGATAGCGTTTGGCGGCAGGCAGCACGTGGTTGACAACCAGATCGCCCATGACGCGGCTTTCTATCTGCAGTTTTTTCACATAGGTCTCCCATTTCACTTCCGAGCGGCTGCGCAGTTCGGCTTCGGTCAGCACGCCCGTCGTCTGGAACATCTGTGTGCTGTCCGGCGCGCAGTAGCGGTCGATGACAACCGGCACACTCGTCTCGCAGTCCAAGCCGCGTTTTTGGGCTTCCGCTTTCCATTCGTCGCTGTAGCCGTTGCCGTCGAAGTGGATGGCTTTGCATGCCACGATATAGCGTTTGATGACATCGAAGAGCACACGTTCTTTGGCTTCGCCGCGTTCGATACGTTTGTCCACTTCCGCCTTGAAGTCCGTGAGTTGTTCCGCCACGGCGGCATTCAGCACCAACATGGCTGCACCGCAGTTCGCACTCGATCCGACAGCACGGAACTCGAAGCGGTTTCCGGTGAAGGCAAAGGGCGAAGTACGGTTTCTGTCGGTGTTGTCCAGCAATATCTCCGGGATGTTGGCAACGCCAAGTTTCATCTCTTTCTTGGCATTGATGATGATGGCTTCTTCTGCCGTGGCATGCTCCAGTTTGTCGAGCACGGCACTTATCTGCTTGCCAAGAAAGACGCTGATGATGGCAGGAGGTGCTTCGTTGGCACCGAGACGGTGTTCGTTTGTTGCGCTGACGATGCTGGCTTTGAGCAGACCGTTGTGGCGGTGAACAGCCATCAGGACATTGACCAGGAACGTGATAAACTGCAAGTTCTGATACGGATTCTTGCCGGGTGCCAAGAGGTTGATGCCCGTGTTGGTTTCCATCGACCAGTTGCAGTGCTTGCCGCTTCCGTTCACGCCCGCATAAGGTTTCTCATGCAGCAATACGCGGAAATGATGTTTCTCCGCAACACGCTCCATGATACTCATCACCAGCAGGTTATGGTCGTTAGCAAGATTGACGTCCTCGTATATCGGAGCCATCTCAAACTGGTTGGGAGCCACTTCGTTATGTCTCGTCTTAACGGGTATGCCGGCTTTTAGCGCCTCGTATTCCAATTCCTGCATGAATGCCAGCACACGGGCGGGAATAGCACCGAAATAGTGGTCTTCCAGTTGCTGGCTCTTCGCGCTGTTGTGTCCCATCAGCGTGCGGCCTGTCAACATCAGATCCGGACGGGCGTTGTAGAGTGCTTCGTCTATCAGGAAGTACTCCTGTTCCCAGCCGAGGTTCGCGTGCACGTGTTTTACTTGTTTATCAAAGTACGCGCACACGTCGCGCGCGGCGTGACATAGCGCTGCCGTCGAACGGATCAGCGGCGTCTTGTAGTCCAACGCTTCTCCCGTATAGGCGACAAAGACCGTCGGGATACACAGCGTGTCGCCGATCAGGAATACGGGGCTGGAAGGATCCCATGCCGAGTAGCCGCGTGCCTCAAAGGTGTTGCGAATACCGCCGCTCGGAAAGGACGACGCATCCGGCTCCTGCTGATAGAGCGAATCGCCGCTGAACTCTTCCAAGAGTGCACCGCTTCTGTCCAGACGGAAGAAGGCGTCGTGTTTCTCGGCTGTGCCGCCCGTCAGCGGTTGGAACCAGTGGGTGAAATGCGTAGCACCATGCTCGATAGCCCATTTGCGGATGCCGATCGCCACCACACTCGCTATGTCACGGTGTATGGTGCGACCGTTGTCCACGTCGTCAAACAACTGGTTGAGCACATCCTGCGCAATATACTCTTTCATTTTTTCACGCGTGAAGACGTCGCGCGCAAAATAGTCCTTTACTCGCTCATTGTTTTCTACTTTCGATGCCTTTTCGACTTCGGAGCCGCTTCTGCTTTCGACTAATTCGTGCGAAAAAGCAATTTTCAACGCATCAAAACGAATATTTCCCATAATTTTGACGTTATTTTTTGTTTTTAATCCGATTAAATTTCAAAATCGACCGCAAAATTACAACAAAATAATCAAATATGCAAGATTTTGTGAAAAAAAAATAAAAAATGCTTGCATATTTTTAGTTTTTGGCGCAAAAGATTGTTGTTTGCACGTTAGTGCGGACAACATATATTTTCTAATTATGCAACTATTTTTCGAAAAAATCCTTAAAAATTTGTGTATATCAAAAAAAAGTAGTAATTTTGCAGCAGATTAAAAAGAAAGGGTTAAAATATGAAAGACATCTTTATTCATTATGATACACCTGAGCAATATGCAGAGGCTTTCCAAAATATGATTGATGCCCGAGAGAAATGGCGTGAAGAAATTCGTCAACAAACCTCAAGCATGTGCCAGAACGGTTTATGATCAGAGAAAAATAACCCATCGCTCCCACCGACAGCGTAATTCCCGGCCGTCGCTTGCAAGACGTAAAACAGCAAGGACATATTTTTTCGCGTTTGCGATTTATTTGATTTCTTCGGAATGTAGGAAGTTTTGAATAGTAAGTCGAATAAGTCAGTAAGCGCTCACATATTGTGAGCGTGACTTATCGTTACTATGGGCATCCCTACAGCCTCGAAGAAGGATAAGGAGCGCTCATTTTTTATGCCAATCCCTGAAGGCGTTAGAGGGGGTATATAATATTACAACTATGAAGAAAATCTTAATTCTTTTGTTGTGCGGATTTGCACTTTATTCATGTACTGTACCAACTACAACAATCCAGTCAGCACCAAAACAGCCGATTGTTTGTTTGGTTGACTCTTTTGTAGCAACGCTGCCAAATTTTATGAATAACGAGATCACAAGGGAGCAAGCTAATCTAGAATGGAAGCAAGCGGTGTTAGACTCATTTAAGAACCCTAATTTTTTGGATAGCATACGCCTTACCATGATTGGTATAAACAAGACGAAGAAAAACGGCTATGTTGCTCATTTCCGTTCTAATAAGAATGATTTTAACTATGGTTATAAAAAAATTAATAGTTTACATTTTGATGTCCTCACGAATGTTTCAGATTCAATAGCGTTAACATTAGTTGAAAAAGCAGATTATATAATATATGGGGATATTATAGGTCCTATCAATTTTCCAACGATGCAGATACTATATGAGGCACCTTTAAATCGTTATACGGACGATTATAGCATAACTGAAAGTTACATGGAAGGAATTTATGACATCAATATGGCTAATCTTTTGATGGATATAAAGGAATTTAGAATCATACAATAAATTCTTGCAATAGTACATAAGTAAAAACCTACACCGCCACCGGACAGGAGGTGAAATAACGTTGAAAGAGTGAAAGAGTGAAAGAATGAAAGAGTGAACGAATGAACGAACAGGGCGGCTCGATTTGAGTCGCCCTGATTGTATAAAAACAAACTTGTTTGCAGCTTAAATTTGCGGATGATCCTTTTTTAACCGAAAGTCCACTGATTGAACCTCGATTGAGCTCTCCTCGGAAGATGGTCCCGTGATGGTCTTTGGCAAAAAGGGAACTTTTCTCCATTCGCTATGCACTTTCATCGTTCTATTTCCATCTCCCTGCCGTTTCCCTGTCGCTCCCGACACAAACTCTATACCTCATACAAAGCTCATACAAGGCTCATACAAACCAAACAATAAAAAAAGCGTACGGTTTTGACTTTTAACTAAAATCACAACTCGTTGTAACGGATTTTGCCTTCGACCGTATCACCGGACGGGACTCCAACGACACGCATAACGATATTATAACGATACGTCGTCAGGATCTCTATCAAAGCACGGCTGTCTTCGTCACCTGTAAACATCGCTTGCTTCATCGAATCAATCATATCATCGGCAGTCTTGTTTGCCAGTTGAAGCGCCGTTTTCAGACTGATACCACCAAACAGCATATTCTCGTCCACATCGGCGGTAAGGACGATATTATTGTCCTCTATGGACGTCTTGCGGAACGTAATACCGTCTTCGTTCATCTCACGAAGCCCTTCATCCACTATTGCCAACATGTCCTGAATATCCTGCGGCACATTGCTGCGCGGCGTATCCTTTTTGGACGTAGCAGCCGAAGCGCTGTTCACGGGAAAATCCGTATAGGGAATGACGGCATCCATGTGCTCACCGGACGGAATACCCAGAAAACGACAAACGATATTATAGCGGTACTTGCGGAGCGTAGCAATCATGGCACGCGCCTCATCGTCCAAGTCGTCGAACAAACCGTCTTTCATCTGCATTCCCAGCGATTTTTCGTCCATACCGGCCATCAGGAAAGCAGAACGGATATCCATCCCCTGAAACTCACTCTCGTCCACGCCGAGAACAATCACCATATTCTGCCCCTCAATCTTCACGTCCTGAAAACTCATGCCTTCCTCATTGAAATCGGCAAACTCACGGCGAAGACCCGGCAACAAATCACGAATCTCCTTCGGCGCATCCGAAGAGCTCGCAGACAACCGGTCCGCCAAAGAACCTGACTGTGCATACACCGCTGCCGTCATAAGACAAGTCAGCAAAAACAGAAATAATTTTTTCATACAAGACAAAAATAGTAAGGGTTAACAAATCGCTGGCAAAGGTACGACATTTTTTTCAGAATTGCAAATTATTTCTTCGTTTTGCGAAAAAACACGTATTTTTTTTGCACATATGCGATATTTTTCGTATTTTTGCAGCCAAATTGAGTCCGTATGCTACTCTACCCGAATTGCAAGATAAATATCGGTTTGCGCGTGATACGCAAACGCCAAGACGGCTACCATGACCTGGAAACCGTTTTCTACCCCGTTTACGGCCTGCACGACGAACTGGAAGTGACAAGAGATTTGAAAATTCTTATCTCACATAGTTCGAACGATTATTTGCAAGCAAATCTACAAAGATTTGAAAATTCGAAAATTGATTTTGTGCAAGAGGGCATCGCTGTGGATTGTCCGGAGGAAGACAATCTGATCATCCGTTGCTATCGGATGATGCAAGCACGCTTTCCACAGATAGGTCCGGTTTCTATTCGATTTAAAAAGAACATCCCGTTCGGCGCCGGACTCGGCGGCGGTTCGAGCGATGCCGCCCATATGGCTATCGCGCTGAACGAACTGTTCGGTCTCGGACTGAGTCAAGCGGAACTGGCGGAGACGGTGCGTCCCTTGGGGGCAGATTGTCCATTCTTCATCTATAACACGCCCTGCTTTGCAGAAGGCATCGGCGACCGGTTGCAGCCTATTGACTTCGACCTGAGCGGCTTGCGGCTGGTGCTCGCAAAACCCGCTTGCGCCGTCTCGACACGCGAAGCATACGCCGGCATCCGGCTTCATCCGGAAGCGGCAGGCAAGATAGGCGAAGCACTTCGCAGCCGCCGGACAGCACGCGAAATGCTGCAAACCAGCCAACTGCTGGTCAACGACTTCGAACAGACCGTCTTCCCGCTTCATCCGGAGATAGCCGAAACGAAAGAGCACCTGCTCGGTGCAGGTGCCCTGTATGCAGCGATGAGCGGCAGCGGATCAACCGTTTTTGGACTGTTTGAGGACGATGGCAAACGTGGTGCCATGTCCGGGACGGCTGTGACGGAGCACAAGACTGCCTCCATGATAATCTTCGATGATACGCTTGGCGAGCGTAAGGCCTAAGCCCCATCCGCGTTTCTTGGTCGTAAAGCCCGCCTGGAAAACCTGACGACGCGTCGCAGCATCCATGCCACGGCCTGTATCGGACACCAAAATCGTCACCTCGTCGTCGGACAGCTCGCATGAAAGGGTTATCGTACCTTGTCCCTCCATCGCATCCACGGCATTCTTCACCAGGTTCTCCACCACCCATGCAAACAAAGGCCGGTTCAGCTCCACGCGCACAGAGAGATCGGGCGCTATCTGATTATCAATCTGCACCTTGTTCGAAACGCGCGTACGCATATACTGCAAGGCATCCTCAACGGCTTCCGCCAAATGAACCGTCTCCAGTTCGGGTTCGCTGCCTATCTTGGAGAAACGGTCGGCAATCATCGACAGGCGGTTGATATCGTTGCTGAGTAACGGGATGATATCGTCGTCGGGATAACGCTCTGCCAACATCTCGCGACATGCCATAAGCGACGAGATAGGCGTGCCCAACTGATGCGCCGTCTCACGACTCAAGCCCGCCCATACACGGTTCTGCTCGCTGCGATGGGCAGTAAGCAACATCACAACAGCCACCAGAATAAAGATAAATATCAGCGTAAACTGCAGATACGGGATATAGCGCAACTGGCTCAGAAGAGTCGATTCGTCATAATAGATAAGCTGTCGTTCGGAATCGGAAAGCCGCAACTCAATGGGTCCGTTCAGCGCCGTCAGATCAGCCACCGTGTCGGTGACGTTGGCACAACTGAGAATAGTCCCCAAGGTATCGACCAGATAGACCGGAATAGAGGTATTCGACTGGAGAACGAAAAGCTCGAGACTGAGGTCGGCATCCTCCGGCGCCAGAATCATCGAACGGGTCGCTTCGACCCACATCTCCACTTTCTTCTGCTCCTCCTCCGCCAAACGACGCGCCAGATTATTGGTAAACAGCACCGATATAATCACAATCAGCAGCGAAATCAACAAAATAAAGGTGCCTAAACGTTTTTCACGTGACATAGTATGCACAAATTACAAAATCGGGTGCAAAGGTAGCAATAATAATTCAAAATTATTTTTTTAGCGGAGGAAAATGCACTTTTTTCAAAAAAAGTTCGCGCGCGCTTGCACGAATGAAAAAAAATGTGTAACTTTGCAGCGTATTTTTTGCTTATTAACAAAATTAACAATATTTTTAACAAAAATGAAACCCACACACATTGAACATCTCGGTATCGCAACTCCGAATCTGGAGGCAGCCATGCCGTTTTTTGAGTTCCTCACCGGTGGCAAATGCTACAACATTGAGGTAGTTGAAGACC
Organism: Paludibacteraceae bacterium; assembly: GCA_017425065.1. GTDB lineage: Bacteria > Bacteroidota > Bacteroidia > Bacteroidales > Paludibacteraceae > Colicola. Next base: position 30,838 of record JAFPJV010000088.1, on the reverse strand, counting down.
AGAAAGTAAAAACCGCTTTCTTCAAAGTAGGCGAAGTGAAGATTGAGCTGCTGGAGCCCACTTGCCCCGAATCCACCATCGCCAAGTTCATCGAGAAGAACGGCGGACGTGGCGGTCTGCACCACATCGCTTTCAACGTAGAAGATACCGCTGCCGCCCTGGCAGAAGCCGAGGCAGCCGGCCTGACACTCATCGACAAAGCGCCGCGCAAAGGCGCCGAGAACCTGATGATCGGCTTCCTGCACCCGAAGAGCACCTGCGGCGTACTGACCGAGATTTGCCAACAACCAAAATAAAGTTGAAAGAAATATGGATCAAGCTAAATTAGATAGATTGGTTGAGAATCGCGAGAAGGCGATGGCCGGCGGAGGCGAAGCAGCCGTGGAGAAACACCACGCTAAAGGCAGTTACACCGCCCGCGAACGTATCAACATGCTTCTGGACGAAGGCTCGTTCGAGGAAGTGAATATGTTTCTTACCCACCGTTGCCACGACTTCGGTATGGAGAAGAAAGTGTTCCTGGGCGACGGCGTTGCCGTCGGTTCCGGTACGATAGACGGCCGTCTGGTCTTCGTCTTTGCACAAGATGCCACTGTCATCGGCGGTTCGCTGAGCGAGACCATGGCACTCAAGATATGCAACGTCATGGACCAAGCCATGAAACTCGGTGCACCGATTATCGGTCTGAACGACTCGGGAGGTGCACGTATCCAGGAAGGCGCATGCGCTCTGGCCGGCTACGCCGAGATATTCGAGCGTAACATCCTGGCTTCGGGTGTCGTTCCGCAGATCAGCGTCATCTTCGGCCCGTGTGCCGGAGGTGCCGTGTACTCCCCTGCCCTGACCGACTTCATCATGATGACCGAACAGAACAGCTACATGTTCATCACCGGTCCGAAGGTAGTGAAAACCGTCACGGGCGAGGATGTGACCGTTGAGCAACTTGGCGGCGCGAAAGTGCATGCCACGAAATCGGGTGTGACCCACTTTGTAGCCGCTACCGAAGAAGAGGCCTTGGCCGAAGTGCGCCGACTCGTCAGCTTCATCCCGCAAAACAACATGGAAGAAGCTCCCGTTCTGGCATGCGACGACGACGTGATGCGCGTGGAAGACACCCTGAACGAGATCGTTCCCGCCGACCCGAACAAGCCCTATGACATGCACGAGATCATCAACCTCATCGTGGATAACGGCGACTTCATGGAAGTGCACAAAGACTATGCCAAGAACGTCATCTGCGGTTTCGCCCGCTTCAACGGCCGTTCTACAGGTATCATCGCCAACCAGCCTGCATGGCTTGCCGGTGTGCTTGACTGCGATGCCAGCCGTAAAGCTGCCCGCTTCGTACGTTTCTGCGACGCTTTCAACATCCAGATCCTGACGCTCGTTGACGTTCCCGGATTCCTCTGCGGAACAGGTCAGGAGTACGCCGGAATCATCGACCATGGTGCAAAACTGATGTTCGCCTACGGCGAAGCCACTGTACCAAAAGTAACCATCACTGTTCGCAAGTCGTACGGCGGAAGCCATATCGTGATGAGCTGCAAGCAACTGCGCGGCGACATGTGCTACGCATGGCCGAATGCAGAGATCGCCGTAATGGGTGCCAGCGGTGCCGTCGGCGTGCTCCAGTCGAAAGCCATCAAAGCTATCGAAGATCCGGAAGAGAAGAAGAAATTCATCGCCGAGAAAGAGGCCGAATACAAAGACCTGTTCGCTTCGCCTTATCAGGCAGCCAACCGCGGCTATATCGACGACGTGATCGAACCGCGCAACACGCGTGCACGCATTATACGCGCCTTTGAGATGCTCCAAACAAAACGCCTGAGCAACCCGCTCAAGAAGCACTCGAATATACCGCTGTAGGGAAGATTATCAAATTTTCAAATTAAAAATTATGTTATTAGCTATTACAACGGATACATGGATCGTAACGGGACTCGGTTTCGGCATCGTGCTCCTGCTGCTGTTCTGCCTGGTATTCATTCTGCAGGGCTTTGGCTGGACGATGCAGAAAATATCCGAACCACGCGCTCCGAAAGCAAAGGCGCCGAAAGCGGCTCCCGCCAAGTCCGCCGAACCGACCGACGAAGGCACTAAAGCTGCAATCGCCATGGCACTGGCCTGCGCTAACAACGAGGACGAAGCCGCTATCGCTTATGCCCTCTATCTGGCGCATCACAGCCGTCACGACATGGCAACGTCGATGATAAACCTGCGCGGAAACATTTCCGCATGGAACGAAAAAACATTTGGATTAAACAACAAAGGATTTTAAAAATATGAAAGAATTCACATTCAAGATCAACGGCGCCGAGTATAAATGCGCCGTTGAAGAAATCGAGGCCGGCAAGACAAACGTTACTGTCAACGGCAAAGTATATACCGTAGAGACCGAGGCACCGAAGGCTGCTCCGAAGCCCGCTGCTCCGGCTCCCAAGGCTGCTGCTCCCGCACAAAAACCCGCTGCTGCCGCTCCTGCACCGAAAGCAGAGGCGCCGAAGGCTGCCGCTCCCGCCGCAGGCGGAGTACAGGTAAAAAGCCCGCTGCCCGGCTCGGTAATCAAAGTGCTCGTAAGCGAAGGACAGGCCGTAAAGAAAGGCGACACGCTGCTGACTCTCGAGTCCATGAAGATGGAGAATGCCATCATGGCAGAGCAAGACGGAACAGTTAAGCAAATCGCCGTTAGCGCCGGCCAGAACGTAATGCAAGATGACCTGCTCATCGTTCTTGGATAATCTAGTATTCTAGTCGACTAGTTAACTAGTGGACTATCAAAACAACAGATTATGAATATCATAGAATTTTTCCAAGGCATGGGCTTCATGCAGATGAACTGGCAGCAAGGCGTTATGTTGCTTGTCAGTTTCTTCCTGCTGTACCTTGCCATTCACAAGAAATACGAGCCGCTGCTGCTGCTTCCTATCGCCTTCGGTATGTTGCTGACCAACCTGCCGGGCGCCGGTATGTTCCATAGCGAGCTATGGACGGCATTTCTGGATCCCAACAGCCCTGCCTACCACTCGTATGGCGCTATCCTGAAAGAAGGTGGCCTGCTCGACGTGCTCTATATCGGCGTGAAAGCAGGTGTATATCCCTGCCTTATCTTCATCGGCGTGGGTGCCATGACCGACTTCGGCCCGCTGATTGCTAATCCGAAATCGCTTATCTTGGGTGCTGCCGCACAGATCGGTATCTTCGTCACGTTCCTCTGCGCAAACGCGATGGGCTTCACGCCCGCAGAGGCCGGTTCGATCGGTATCATCGGCGGTGCTGACGGTCCGACGTCCATCTTCCTGACTTCGAAACTGGCTCCGCACCTCTTAGGCCCGATTGCTATCGCAGCCTATTCGTATATGGCGCTTGTGCCTGTCATCCAGCCGCCTATCATGCGCGCGCTGACGACCAAGAAAGAGCGTGCCATCAAGATGGGACAGCTGCGTCCTGTATCTAAGACCGAGAAGATCGTCTTCCCGATTATCATCACGGCTATCGTAGCCCTCATCCTGCCTGATGCAGCTCCGCTGATCGGCTGCCTGATGTTGGGCAACCTGATGAAGGAGTGCGGCGTAGTGGATCGTCTGAGCAAGACAGCCCAGAACGAACTGATGAATATCGTCGTTATCTTCCTCGGTCTGTCGGTAGGTGCTACGGCTACAGCCGGCAGTTTCCTCAACTGGCAGACGCTGATGATCCTCGCCATGGGTATTGTGGCCTTCGGCCTTGGATCGGCAGGCGGTGTATTGTTGGCTAAGTTCATGAACCTCTTCCTCAAAGAGAAGATCAACCCGCTGATCGGCTCTGCTGGTGTATCGGCTGTGCCGATGGCTGCACGTGTATCGCAGACGGTAGGTCAAGAAGAGAATCCGTCGAACTTCCTTCTGATGCATGCGATGGGTCCGAACGTAGCCGGCGTGATCGGATCGGCTGTTGCAGCAGGCGTACTGCTCACGATGTTAGGATAAGACATCCCTATAGACCAGAAAAAAGCGTTAACTCACAAGGGGTTAACGCTTTTTTAATGCTCCGAGATAATTGCAATACGCATAACGCGGGAAGAGTTTGCGCATCTGCATCATCTGGAAAGTCAGTCGGCAGAGCGTATATAGCTTCTGACGCAAACGGTCTGTCTTCGGTCGTTCGTACGGGAAATAATAGAGCATACGACCATAGAATTTCAATTTCGGCTCCCGTCCGCAATGACCGTCCTTGATAAGTTGGCGGAAAAGCTGTTCTCCCGTCCGCGCGCACGCGTCAGTATATAAAGGAAACTGTTCACGCGCGAGGCCCAGATGATTGACCAGCACCCATCCGAACGCCTGCCATACTTCGAGCATATGCATTCGGCTCAAAACGGGGCATAAGGTCTCTGCTAAGTTCGGCACATCCGCAGCGGCACGCAACGCCAATGACCAGTCAGCCAACTGGCGAAGCCCTACTCCGCTCGATTCGAAGTGGTGCCAGGCGTGCATGAAGATATAGAGCGCATCAAACGTCTTGCTTGGTATAGATACGTCGGTATCACCAATGGTGAGCCGACGCAGATGTTGCATCTCGCCGTACGTGAATGCCTGAAAAGCACGGTCAGCACGCGGCATGGAATGCAGTTCCATGGCTACGCGGTGCAACTCTACTGCCAAATCCAGCTTCTCGTCCATGACCATGGCAAAATGGAGTCCGGCATGCTCCTCGGAAAACCAATAGGCTTCGGGATAGGCCGCACGCATGGCTGCAATCATCCGGTAGTAATTGTCCTCGCCGACATACATATCCACGTCCGCCGAACTGCGCATATCCGGATTTGGATAAAGGACTGCCATGGAAAGTCCTTTGATGAGTACCGGTTCTATCTGCTGCTTGCGCAAGGTGCACACGACGTCTTCCAGAATCTTCTTCTGACGCTCGGAACGCTGGAGCGTCTGAAAGACAAGCAGTTTCCGTACATCCGACTTATAGACCGGATACCCTTGATTCATTGCCCAGACTGCCAACATGTGATCCAGTTGCTGACGCACCGCCACATGCCATAGTTCCGGCTCCAACAGCACAGACGGGTCGATTGTCAGAGCCTCGCCCCAAATCATGCTGCGCAGAAGCGCTGTTATTTCGTTAGTGTATCGTGGCATAGGCGGGCGGCATCGGTATCAGGTAAACATTTCAATCCATACACAGGAACTATTTGTATCACACGCGATATCGTGTCATACAGACAGTCCATCATCTCGGGCAGTATCTTCAATCCGCTACTGGACGAAAGCATATACGCATATGCTTCGGGAAGACGCAACAGACGGATCTCGTTATGAGGTGCTTGCTCGAGTTTCACAATACCCCGTACGGGCGTTGACTGATTCTTGTAGCACGGTGTCTTGCCGCTCCACGGCGAGCCATAGGCACGTACTTCGCCAGAAGGCAACAGTCGCAAGACAGGATTATCGTCATTCAGCAGCCAGGCATCCTCATAGGCTTCTTGCCAGAGGCGGGAATGCGTCGATTTGCCGGTGCCGGAATGCCCTAAGAAGAGTTGCGCCATGCCGTCTTTGACCGTGACGGAAGCATGCATCTCAAGCGTTGCCTTGTCGGCGGTAGCAAACGCATAGAGCAACATCGCCGCATTGTCGATAGCAAAGCGATAGTCGTTGCAGTCGGGCAGGACACGGAGTGTTGCCTTGCAGAAATGACTGTCTGCGGTGATATAGCAACACAGAGGTGCTTCACGCCATTTCGAGACACCGATAATCCAGTTTTCGCCGGAACAATACAGCTCAATACGCGGCATGTCTTCGTCGCTCCTGTCGGTATAAACCGAGACGGCATCGGCAGGCACAATATAATCTGTCCCGATGACAACGTCCAGACTGAAAACCGGTTCGCCGTTTTCCTCAAGAAAAGGGGCATAATTGGACAAGAGTTCTTCCAACTGCTCCGGCATGGTCATCCGGAAAAAGTGGTCGGCAACACAATATAAACGAGAGATTGTAACCATATTTATTGTTCAACGCCCCACATGGCGATGGATTAGAATCAGATTTACAAAGATGATCAACAACACCAAACCGACAGCTACCAATACCGTCGGCAAGGCGGATGAAAGCATATAATCAGGCACCAGCATACGCAGATACCCGACGTATATCGACCGTGCAACGGCCATGATAGCCAGCGATACACAAAGCGAGAGCACAACAAGCATGGTCACCAGAGCCTGATAGGGCAACGCTACACGTCGCACCGGATAGCCCAACAACAGCAAGTCACGTACCGACTGACGATTCTTTTGCAACAGCAGAAAGACAGAAAGGATAAGCACATAGCACGAGAGCAAACAAATCAGCCCGCCAATGCACATCACGATAACCACCAGTATCCGCAACAGCCATCCTGCCTTGCTTGAATCCAGTTTGTCTTGGTCAATATGATATCCGTGCTCATCAAAATAGGTCGTGATAGCGCGGTCGGAAGGATTATTCACCCGCACGATAAGCCGCGACGGCGCATCGGCACTTTCCTGCGGCGCAAAACGCTCGTTTGACCAACGGATAAACGACTCGGGCACCAAGATGGTATTCAGCCTCGTAGAGAAACCTACCACCCTGCCCGTCATCCGTTCGCGTTGTCCGTTGCCATACAGATACAGGTCGAACCGGACGCGACGGATCAGGCTCTCGGAAACAGCCGGCATATTGGCCGAACTGGCAAATCCGAAGTTGTAAAGGTTCAGGTAATCCTGTGGAATGATAATCGGCACCACGGTCTCTCCCGGACTGAAATGCCACTCTTCGGAAGCCACATCCACAAAGTCTTCCGGCACCGACTCAAAGAACAGATCGGTCGTCAACTGCACATCCAGTTTCGCCACCTTCAGTTGTCCGGAGATCTGATAACGCGCAGCCGTAAAAGCGCCACATTGCTCCACAAAAGGCTGCGAGGCGATATCCCCTATCTCCGCTTCGGTAAAGACAGGCTTGTCCATGGAGAGTGTCGTGAGGGTCGAAACCGGTTTTGTCACCACCAAATAATCCGGCTTCATAAAACCCGTGCCGGGATTCAGAAGCGGCGAGATATCCAAATAGAGCTGCAAGCCGCACAGCACAATACTGAGTCCGACAATATTCGCCAACACAAAACCGACCCACTGGGCAGGCCGGATATGCTCACGTAATATTTTCCATATCAGTCTCACAGGTAGAATTCGCTATCATAGGAATACGGCAGGCGTTTACCCACTGAAGTGCTCAGTATGCCATAGCCGCGTTGCTGTTGGTCTTCGCGGAGGATATCACTCATCGTGCGGGTATTGTTGTCGTCCAGATGACTGACGGGTTCGTCCAGAAGCAGAAACGCACACGGCTGACACAAGGCACGGATAAATGCGACGCGTTGCTGTTGTCCCCAGGAAAGAAACCGTACGGGCGTATCCGTTTTGTCGGCTATGTCCAGCCGCTCAAACATCGTCTCCACCCATTGCCCGTTTCGTAAACCTGTCAGCTGATTCTTCACCTCGATATTCTCGCGGGCTGTCAGCGTCGGAAAAAGACGCAGTTCCTGAAACAGAATAGCCAACTCCTGTTGGCGAAGCGAAACCCAACGGTCGGAGCTGAACGCACGGATATCCGCGTCGTCGAACAGCACCCGGCCGTTGTATTCGTGGCGATAGCCGTACAATATACCGAGCAATGTCGATTTTCCTGTACCGGAATCGGCCTCTATAAGATACGATTTCCCACGCTCCAATTCCAGCTCTCGCCCCCATACGTCGCTTTCCGCACGCGGGCTGAAAACGGTAGGCAGAACGGTATGTAAGGATATGCGGGAAATCATTCACTCTTAGCTCTTAACTCTTCACTCAATTCGCTTCTTTACGAGCAATCTCCAGCGATTTGCGAAGCAGGATCTCCAGCACGTTGTCCGAATCGTCGGTCAGTTTCAGCGACAGTGACAGATGCTCCGGCTCGCTTATTTTGAGTTCGGCATAGTCAGCCAGGCCGAGCAGGTCTTTCTCGTCTTTGCTGAGCATCGAGCCGAAGTCTTGCTTGAGCAGTTGGGCTATATTGACGTATGCATAGAGATAGCAGTCTTTTGCCTCGCTGATTTTGTCTGTGGGAGAAGCAGCCTCTTTGAACTTGTAGCTCGGATCCAGGCTGAAAGCCGTGTATTCGCCGTCTCCCTTCAGGTAGTCGTCAAACTGACCGCCTGCACCCAGGTTGTTGATTGCAGAAACGGTGTTCGACTTAGCCGTCGGAAGCAGGCACAGGATCTTCGGGTCGTTGAGGTTTCTTCCGCTGATGGCAGCTACCATGGTTCCGTTCAGCTGCTCAACATAATCCTTTACAGCATCCAGTATGGCACCTTCGCTCGGATCCATGGAAGCCAACTCATCGAGCGACTTGTCCAATTCGTCCTTCATCTCCTCGCCACGGATACTCATTGCCAAGAAGCCGTATAGATGGTCGTCGTCGATATAGCCGAGCGCATCCTTGCTGATCTTCTCCGTGAACATCTTCTCAAAGCGGTCTTTGTCACCTCCCTGGCTGAAGAGGTTGAGCAGTATTTCGCCCTTGTTGAACTCCAGGTTGACCACTGCTTTCATCTCGCACAACATTTCGCAATACTTGTCCAGCATCTCACCCGGTATGTTTGCCTCACGGGCAAAACTGCCTACGAGTGCTTTCAGGTCTCTTGGCTCGATCGTCGTGAAGTCGCACATCAAGGTGATGTCCTTGGCATTCTTGCTCATGAACTTACCCGGCTCCGAAGCAAAGAATGAGTCAGAAGCTTTGCGGTCGAGCATCTCCTGGTAGGGCTTGCGCTCTTGCTCCGAACCCATGAGAAGCAGTTCATCGTTGAGCACACCGAACAACGCGTCTTCCATACTCAACCAGCGAACGCCGTCTTTTTCATTCAATTCCACTCCCAGTGCTTTGAGCACCTCAGCCATCTTGTCATCATCCTTGATGGAGATGAGGACAAAGCCTGCCATTTCTTCCAGATCGTTCGGAACAAACAGATACATCGGACTCAAGAAGTCGATGCAGCCTTCTTCCAGACCTTTCTTAATCGCTTTCACCATCGAATCATCTTCCGAAGCCATCAGTTTCATCACTTCCTCCAAGTCGTCTTTCTGATTTTTCAGGTCTGACTTGAGAGCCACACTTTTGACATCCAGTTCTGCTACCATCAATGCATCAGACGGAATGACAGCCTTGTACGCCGTCTTGGCGCACGAACAGAACAACAGGGCAACAATTACCCCAAAGCCCATGAATAGTTTTTTCATCATAATGGATTGTTTTTTTAGGTTAATAAATAAGGTTACTGTATAGTTGTTTTAGCAACTCTCAAACTGTCGGAGGAAGCGCACGTCGTTCTCCGAGAACAGACGCAGGTCTTTCACGCGGTATTTCAGGTTAGCAATACGCTCCACACCCATGCCGAACGCATAGCCCGTATAGACTTTGCTGTCTATGCCACAGGCCTCCAGCACATTGGGATCCACCATGCCGCAACCCAGTATCTCCACCCATCCGGTGCCTTTGCAGAACGAGCATCCCTTGCCGCCGCATAGGTCGCACGAGATATCCATCTCGGCGCTCGGTTCAGTGAATGGGAAGTACGACGGACGGAGACGGATCTGGGTCTCGGGGCCGAACATCTCTTTGGCAAAATAGAGCAACGCCTCTTTCAGGTCGGCAAACGACACGTTCTTGTCAATGTAGAGTCCTTCCACTTGATGGAAGAAGCAATGGGCACGGGCGGAAATAGCCTCGTTGCGATATACACGCCCCGGACAGAGCACGCGGATAGGCGGTTTCTGGCTGGTCATCACACGCGTCTGCACCGACGAAGTATGCGAACGGAGCAGCACGTCTGTCGGTTTTTGCTCGCCTATCTCTTTCTCTATGAAGAACGTGTCCTGCATGTCACGCGCCGGGTGCTCGGGAGCAAAGTTAAGCATGCCATAGACGTGCTTGTCGTCCTCCACTTCAGGTCCTTCTGCCACCGTGAAACCTATTCTGGAGAAAATATCTATGATCTCTTCACGCACCAGAGAGAGCGGATGACGCGTACCCAGTTCGATGGGATCGGGCGTACGGGTCAAGTCGAGTCGTTCGGCTTTGGCCTTCTGACTCTCCACCAGTTCGCGCATCTCGTTTATCTTTCCTTCCGCCTGCTGACGGAGCTGGTTGAGCAGCTGCCCCAACTCGCGCTTTTCTTCCGGCGGCACATTGCGAAACTCGTTGAACAATGCGGTTATCTCGCCTTTCTTGCTCAGGTATTTGATACGTAGTGCCTCCAGTTCTTCTGCGTTGGCAGCCTTCATATCTCTGACTTGCCCGAGCAAGTCTTGCACACGATCTTTTAATGCCATTATGGTTTGTGTTTTAGTGTTTCATTACTTTCTTCTTTCCGCGGATAATCACCTGTCCGGGCGCAGCCTGACGGACAGGACGTCCGAGCATGTCGAATGCCGCTTCGGCTTCATCCGTCTCTGAAATATTCTCAACAGCCGTACTCGGGTTCACCCAGGGCTTGTTCAGACGGAGCATCGGGAACAAATCGTTCGTAAGGTTCTCGTTGGCTTTTCCGCGCTGTGTCACATCTTCCACGAGCGACTGCAAGGGCTCTTCTGCCATCTCTCTTGCCAGTGCGCTGAAGACACCTAACACCTCCAAACTGCCGAACACTTCCTTCATCATGCCGTCCATCCCTTTGTACAACGAATCAGCCAATGCCTGCCCCTCTTCCGGACGTTCGTTCTCATTGGCTTCCGAATGGAAGAGATAGAGGTTGACGGCATGTTTGCCAAGATGACGCTGCACGAGGTCGATACGTGCTTCGTCGGTTGAGGGCAGTTTGGCTTTCAGTATAGGGGACATCCATGCCATGCCTACCTTGCCCAAGGCGGTCTCCACTCTGTCCCAGTTGTTGTCCACTTTACCCCATGCACGCAATGCCAGATTCGGAATCATGGCCGTAGCATGCTCGCGCATCCAGTCGCGGCTGTAGGTATTCATGTCGCTGATGGCACCCAGTGACTCGATATCATCCGTCGCCACAGCAACACCCGTGCGGTCGTCCGGCACGACGAGCCAACGATACGGACAGGGATAAGTGATCGGCGAACCGGTGGTAATCTCCACGATACTGTCGTTGGGGTTGCTCTCGCTAACCCATGTCGTCGTACCGTTGACGTGGAAATGGCCGGTCAGCACGAGATGCACACCATGTGCTATCAACTTGTCGCGGAACGCATCCGCATTCGACAAGCGGCATGCACTCTCCAGGCTGCTCTGCCCGTCGAAATGTTCGAGCAGTTGCCAGTGGCACATGCCGATAATCAGATGCCCTTTTTCCGCCGCTTGGTCAGCCTGAGCCAGCAGCCAGTTCTGCGTATTCTCGCTCAACGAGCCTGTACCGGCATTGGCATGCGCACCGTCTATAGCCAGCACGGTGACACCCGGGAACGGTTCTGCCACATAGCTGTGCGAGTCGGCATCACGAGCCGTGGCGGCAGAAGGCATAAAATCGGCATAAATGGCATCAAACTCCGCATCCGAGATATTCGCCACCTTGGTCTTCTGGTCGCCGATATAGGAGTACGACGACGGATTGCTAATGTCATGGTTGCCCGGAATGACGAGCACCTGAATACCGGCTGTGCGCAGCCTGCCCAACTGCTGGGCTACCAATTCGTGACTCACTTTCTCTCCGTCCTTGGTCAGGTCGCCGGGGAGCAATACCAAATCGGGATGATGCAGCAAAGCAGTATCGATGAGTGCCAGAAAAGCAGGTTCACTCAGATCCAGCATTTTGCGGTTGGAACTCATCATCTCATCCTGAGCGGTTCCTGCTGTCAGCAGACTGCTCGCAATCACGTGCGGGTCAGCGATAACCATCACGCGTTCAGCCTTTAGCGCCCCTGCACCGAGGAACACAAGGCTTGCAAAAAGTAAAAAACAACGTTTCATATAATATCGTATAAATTGAGTTTATTCGTGATTCGGGCGCAATTCGGCTGCAAAAGTACAAAAAAAAACGCACATACGCAAGCGCATGCGACATTTTTTCGTATTTTTTGCATTTTTTTACCGGATATCGAAGTTGAAATAGGTTCGCGGATACGGTTCCTTTTTGAGCGAGAAGTGCCACCATTCGGAGGTAATCGGACGGAAACCGTGGGCTGTCATGGCCTGACGGAGCATCATCCGGTGCTTGAACTGCTGTTCGCTAATACCTCCTTTGCGTGGACGATAAATCATCTTGTCGGGATCGCCGCAGTAGCTCGGGCGGCTCTCTTCGCCGAACCAGTCGAAGCTTCCCCCCATATCCAGTTCCTCGCCCGTCTCTATATCGACCAGCGTGAGATCCACGGCTGCTCCGCGGGTATGTGCCGAACGGCGGGCGATGTACTTGCCGACCATGCGCGATTTCTGCACCCGCGGATAATAGCGCCGACGCATCAGCGTGTCTGCCGGGTCGTTGACCCAACGCATGAATTCATCCACGGCTTTCTGCGGACGGTAGGCATCGTAAATCTTCAGCCTGTAGCCCATGAAACGCAGTTCGTTTGCCACGGCTCTGAGCGAATCGGCGACGGGCTTTGGCAGCAAGGCAACAGGTGCTTCGTAGCCCGGGATACGCCGCCCGACAAAATTGTCAGTACTGTAGTAACGGATGTTCAATTCCACGTCGGGTATCACGTCGCTAACCGACACAAAACCATACGGATACTGCTTGCGCACCACGACGCTGTTCGGCTGCGTGACAGCTCCCATGTGCTCCGTGTCGCGCGATACGTCCTGTTGCGCCCGGCTCGGATTGCCGCATCCGAGCACAAGCAAGACGAAAACAAGCAATATGACGCTTCGGTTGATCATTCGTTTCGTACTGCTATCGAATAGACATATCCTTTGTCCCGCTCTGTGACGGTGTCCAGCATGTAGTCGCGTTCGCCGCATAGCACGTCGTGCAGGTCGTCCAGTATGCCGGTGCCGCGCATCTTGACCACGGCTTCTTTTTGTGTCCAGAGGGCGATGAATGCCTCATCCGGCATGTCCGAACGGGCGATGGCTGCCTGTTCCGCCAGGTTCATCGTGCGCTTGACGAGCGCATCGTCCGCCTTGCGAACCGACTCCACATCCACGCCTGTCTCGCGTTCGTCAATCGCCACCAGGATAGCGCGTTTGCAGTGGCTTATCGAGAAAAACATGCCGTTGTCAAGATACGGTTTCCCGTATTCGTTGTAGCGCCAGCGGCTCATCGTCTTCCCTACTCTGCCGAGCAGCTCGTCCAGCATCTCGTACGAACGCAGGCAGCAGTACTGCCCGAACAGGAGCTTGTAGCGCAACGCTTCCTCGCGACGCGGAGCGGGCACCGCACGGAGCAGTCGTGTCACCTCCTGCTCCGTACAGCGGCTCATATCATCGTCAAGCAGAAACATACGGTGTCTTTATGCCTGAGCCAAGGGCGACGCCTGGGTATAGACGCGGGCGGCAAGTTCCTGATCCAGCACGTACAGACCGTAACCGTTGCCGTCCAGCATGCGGAGCTTGTTGATCAGATCCACGGCGTTCTCTTCTTCCTCCACCTGCTCGTCGATAAACCATTGCAGACGACTCTGCGCCGCATAGTCTTTCTCCTCGATGGCAATGGTCATCAGGTTGTTGATCAGCGCCGTCACATGCTGCTCATGGGCATATGTCGCCTCAAAGGCTGCCAGCGGGGAAGCCCACTCCGTATCCACGGCATCGATGGCTTTGAGCAGTACGCGGCCGCCACGGCTGATCAGGTAGTTGTAGAAGATCTGCGCGTGGTCCTGCTCTTCCTTGAACTGGATGAAGAACCAGTTGGCCATGCCGCTATAGCCCTGATCCTGGCAATAGGCAGACATACTCAGATACAGATAGGCCGACCACATCTCGGCATTGATTTGGGCGTTGATAGCGTCCTCTAAACGTTTTGAAATCATAGCGTTACTATTTTTTAGTTGGGTTGATATGTTCCGTTTATTTTGAATGGTTCAATATGTACCGACACCAGCGTATCCCGCCCGAACCGTTCGCGCAGCCGCTGTTCCAGCAGCATCGAGTGGCGGTGCGATTCATAGAGCGACACGTTGCCGGGCATCCGGATATGCATGTCTATCGAATAGACATTCCCGACGCGGCGGGTGCGAAGCTGATGCAGTTCGCTCATGTCTTTGTCTTCGGCTACTATCCGGCGGATCTCCTGCTCCACCTCTTCCGGCAAGCGTTTCTCCAGCAGCTCCTGTATCGCGCCGTGCAGCAGTTTGCCGGCTGCAACCAGGATGAACAGGCTGACCAGCACGGCGGCTATCGGATCCAGTATCGCCCACTTGCCGCCGAACAGCAGCGCACCGCCTATGCCCATTGCCGTAGCTACCGACGAGAGGGCGTCTGTCCTATGATGCCACGCATTGGCTTCCAGCGCCTGCGACTGAACACGTCTGCCCACGCGCATCGTCAGTTGGTAGATCAGTTCCTTGGCGGCAATGCTGATCAACGCAGCCCATAGGGCGATACGTCCCGGCATCGGCAACAGTTCGCCGTGAATGGCGGACAGGATCTTCTCTATTCCCTCTGCCAGCAGCACGCCGCCTGCCGCCAGCAGGGCGATAGCGACGATAGCGGTTGCCAGTGTCTCGTACTTGCCGTGTCCGTACGGATGATCCGCGTCGGCGGGACGCGAACTGATACGCACAAAGAGCAGCACGACGAAGTCGGTCAGCAGATCGCTCAGGCTGTGTACCGCATCGGCTATCATGGCAGCGGAAGCCCCCAGTATGCCGGCGGCGAACTTCAACGCCGTCAGCAGGATATTGACCACGCTGCCCCAGAGCGTTATCCGGTAAATCTCTTTTTCCCTACTCATGGCCGGACTCATTCAAAATCGGCTGCAAAGGTACAAAAAAAAATCGACACTCGCAAGAGAATGCCGATTTTTTTTCGTACAGACCGGCTTTTTAGAGCCTGATAGAGCGTTGCACTGACCATCATTCTAATTAAGAGATATTTATTATTCATTGTTCATTATTCATTGTTTAGTCAAAAGCGTTCGCATCTCGTTCGCATCCCGAACGTCACCGTAGCGTGCCTCTTGCGTGTCTTTTGCGTGCCTCTTGTGCTGCTTTTTCGGAACAAAAACCTCTGGATTTCTTTTTGCCCGGAGATTGATTTTTTTATTGTTTGGTTTGTATGAGCCTTGTATGAGCTTTGAATAAGCTTTGTATGAGGTTTAGAGTTTGAGTCGGGGGAAGCAGGGAGATGGAAAGAGAACGGTGAAAGTGCATTGCGAACGGAGAAAACTTCCCTTTTTGCCAAAGACCATCACGGGACCATCTTCCGAGGAGAGCTCAATCGAGGCTCAATGAGTGGACTTTTGGTTAAAAAAGAATCATCCGCAAATTTAAGCCGCATAATTTACTTAAAAACCAGCATAGAAATGAAGTTGTATAGCATCGTCATTTTTCTTCAACAACTAATATCTCGACGTAGTAGGTATCGAAACGGAATTGGCGGGAGACACTAACATTCTGTAAACCGGACGAGGTGATGTCGTCTTGAATAGTTTCTGCTAATACCTCTGCACTATGGTTAGACTTGCACGAGATACGATAAGTGCAATAAATCTTATTTTTCTCGTAATTGATTTCGATTTCGGAGATAGGGTCGTAGCAGCTATATTGCCCCTGCAAAAAGCCGAAGAGCCGATGCTTTTCGGTTTTCAATCCCGGGTCCAGTTTCTGCAGGGATTTGAAGAGTTTATGGCGCGACGAATGCCAATCTATCGTACTGACTCCCAGCGGATTTGCAGCCAGGTCAGCTACGGACACATGACTCTGGGATCGTTGCGGCAAGGACGTGAAAGTGATCGGAATGGAGGTACGAACGCGGATGTTTTTTCCATCGCGTTGTCCGGGCGTCCAAGCAGGCATTGCTTGAATAATCTGCGGGACTTTGTTATGCAGCGAGGTCTGCGTCGGTTCGTCATCCAGATCGAAATATTTGTCTTGCGAGATCTGTTGCAACTTGACCGCGCCGTCGGCCTCGATGATACAATCCGCCAGCAAGGTGGCATGCCGAAAATAGACGCCCTCGATCGGCGAGGAGTAGGATGACAGGAAAGCGTTAAGTGCCTCTTCGCCACCGGGATACATGGGCTGTTGCTCCGCCTCGCTAGTGAAGAAGATATGCATCGGATCGTCGGTGAGCCGATAGACGATGCGGAGGGGTTGATACGACATTACCGGCCATCCGCGATGCTCAGCGGGTTGCCATGCGGGCATATTAAGGATAAGATTGCGTGTATCCTCGCGTAATTGATCACGCACCTTTCCATCTATATCTTGATAAGGGATACTGAGACTTTCTATTTCCTTAATTTTGCCGTTATAGTCAAAAACTACATCCGCTTCAATTTCCAGATCTTTTCGGAGCGGGTATGAGAGATTTCGATGGGTGGCGAAATACGTACGTAGTGCCTCATCGCCTCCGAGGAAACGGGCCGGATCGGAGATATAGGAGTAGTACCAAACAGACGAATCGGCATGGGCTTGAAGCGACTCTACGACCGATGTCGCTGCATCACGTTCGGACCATACGGGACGGATGGAGAAGCCGTCTGTATAGCCACAGTCGCTACAGTAGGCCAAAGGACGGACTTCGGCCGAGTCGAAGCGGAGTATATCGCTACTGGACGCGTAGAGATAGTAGCTGTCACCAGAAGACGGATGGAAATAGTCGTGCGTACAAGCGATATAATGACCGAGTTCACCGGATTCCTGGACATTTGCCACCTCCGAATCGTAATAGCCTTCGGCCGGCAGGTAGATACTATTCCCGTTCGGGCCGATCACCACATAGCCTCGGCCGGTCCAGCGCCAGGTGCATTTTTCGTACAGTTCACGAAACTCAAAGCGCGTCGGCATACGCCACTTACCGCCCCATTTGGCATGGGCGGCATCGCGCTCAAGAGGCAGCACCATAGGTGGACTATCGGGATGGAAACAGTCGGCCGAATGCGGATCGATAACCGAATCTAGATGAAGCGTACGCAGGAAGGTCTCGCGGGCCGCTTTGTCATAGGGTTTGTTTATGGACTTTGTTTCACCCCAAAGAAAGTAATTGTTTAAGTATGCATCATCACGGGCGTCCTGCATATTACTTGTCGCCCAAAGGACAGAAAGTCCAAGATCGACGCACTCATGTCGGTCACGGGTGCTCACGGGAGAGATGTCCGGCGTGCTGTTGTCCCAATAGGTAATAACACGCGATGTATAGGAGCGCTCCCTTTGGGGAGGCATACTTTCGTCCGGATCATAGTATACATCGTCAATTTGCCTTTTCGTCCAGTTACCATGTGCGTCAATTTCGGGATATGAGTACGTATGTCGTCCTTTTCCGTCTCCGTCTCCTTCTATGACATAGGATGCTGATTTGTGACGGCCATTAGCATCATTAGCAAACTTCGTCGTTTGAACAGACTCCCAAAATAGCTCTTCTGTCCCTATCACATAGCCGGAAGCGTCATAAGTGAATTTGTCATACAATTCCACTAATTCTCCTACTCCATCATAGGGCACCTTGTATACCAATTTCATTATCGAGCCCGAAGAATTGCGTCGGATGCTGTATTGTTTACTACCCTCACCAAAATCATAATACATGGAAGTAATTCGGCCTTCTCGGTCGAATTGCATTGTGATGCCATCCTGGATGATGGTTTTCACGGGACCTTGTGCCTCCGCCCATTTCAGATCGGGCGAGGTGTTTAAGGCATATAACTTCGAAATTTTACCTATGAAGCATAGAACTGCTATCAACAACATACTTATTTGGCAAATCTTTTTCATAGTTTTATGACTTCAAATGACGGTGCAAAGGTACGACTTTTTTTGCATATATGCAAGAAAAAAATGAATAATGAATAACGAATAATGAATATTTTTGATTTTGCAGTCATTCTCGCGACCATTTCTCGACCATCCCGAACGTCACCGTAGCGTGACAGAAAAGTGTCTCAGAGTCTCACGCAAAAAAATAATGAAGATGACATATGCAAATTTCCGGCGATTTTTTGTCGGAAAATGAGTGTTTTTACACATTTATATCCGCGTACGCTTGCGCATGTGAAAAATAATTCGTAAATTCGAGGGCACCGACACGCTACGCGTCCCACCTCGAATTTCCGTTCGCACTAACGTGCAAACAACAATCTTTTGTTCCAAAAAAACTGAAATTATGCAGGCATATTTCATTTTTTGTCCCAAAATCTTGCATATTTGATTATTTTGTAGTAAATTTGCAGCCGATTTTAGATTAGGCGAAATCTGTATTAGACAAAAACAGCATATGATCACTATTGAACAACTGAAAGAAATCCAACAACGCGCCGACAAACTGAAACAGTATCTGCAGATCGACGAGAAGCGTATCCAACTGGAAGAAGAGGAACTTCACACCCAGGCACCCGGCTTCTGGGACGATGCCAAAGCCGCCGAAGCACAGATGCGCAAAGTGAAGCGACTCAAAAGCTGGATCGAGGGCTACGAGGGCGTGCGCAACGCCGTGGAGGAACTGAACCTGCACTTCGAGTACTACAAAGAGGAACTGGTGAGCGAAGAAGAGGTGGATCAGGCCTATCAGCATGCGCTGGACGAAGTGGAATCGCTGGAGATGAAGAACATGCTTTCCCACGAGGAAGACCAGATGCCGGCGGTGCTGAAGATCGTGGCAGGTGCCGGAGGCACGGAGGCGCAGGACTGGGCGGAACAGCTGATGCGTATGTACCAGCGCTACTGCGAGAAGCACGACTACCGCGTCACGATAGCCAACCTGCAGGAGGGCGACGAAGCCGGCATCAAGACCGTGACGTTCAACGTAGAAGGCGACATGGCATACGGCTACCTGAAATCCGAGAACGGTGTGCACCGGCTGGTGCGCGTCAGTCCGTACAACGCTCAGGGCAAACGCATGACATCGTTCGCTTCGGTCTTTGTCGTGCCGCTGATCGACGACTCGATAGACATCCAGGTGGATCCCGCAGGACTGAGCTGGGATACGTTCCGCAGCTCGGGTGCCGGCGGACAGAACGTCAACAAAGTGGAATCGGGCGTGCGGTTGCACTATAAGTTCGTCAACCCGCTGACCGGACAGCCCGACGAAATAGTGATCGAGAACACGGAGACACGCGACCAGCCCAAGAACCGCGAGAACGCCCTGCGACATCTGCGTTCGCAACTGTATGAACTGGAGCTGGAGAAGCGCCGTCAGGCAGCCGCCAAGGTTGAAGCCGGCAAGAAGAAGATCGAATGGGGCAGCCAGATACGCTCGTACGTGTTCGACGACCGACGCGTGAAGGACCATCGCACCAACTACCAGACAAGCAACGTCAATGCCGTCATGGACGGCGAACTGGATGCGTTTATCAAGGCGTATCTGATGGAATTCCCAGATTAAAGTTGAGAGTGGAGAGTGGAGAGTTGAGAGAAGTCAAATAGCTGAGAGTTGAGAGTGGAGAGTTGAGTGAAGTCAAATAGATTAAAGTTGAGAGATATGAAACGTTTATTTTTACTGATAGCAATGGCGGCAGCGGCAAGCATCACGTTTGCCAAGCCCGTCGAGGACGAGAAGAAAGACTCCGTGGAGGGCTTTCAGTTTACTACCGTTGACAGCGTAGCCATAACGCCCGTCAAAGACCAGAACCGCAGCAGCACCTGCTGGGCGTTCAGCGCGATCGGTTTTCTCGAATCCGAAATCATCCGTATGGGCGGCAAGCCGTATGACCTGAGCGAGATGTTCGTGGTGAGCCACACCATGCTCGACCGCGCCGAGTACGTCGTTCGTATGCACGGCGATGCCGACTTTGCGCCCGGCGGATCGGCCTACGACGTCATCTACTGTCTGAAGAACTACGGCATGGTACCGCAAGAAGCGATGCCCGGCATCCAGTACGCCAGCAGCAAAGCCGATACCCTACCCGTTCACAGCGAACTGGACGCCGTGGCCAAGGGCTACGTCAACGGCATTGCCAAGAGCAAACTGAAGAAACTGTCGCCCGTATGGAAGACAGGTCTGCAAGCCATCTACGACGCCTATCTGGGCAAGTACCCCGAGTACTTCACCTACGACAGCGTCGAATACACGCCTATGTCGTTCGCCGCTTCACTCGGCCTGAATCCCGACGACTATATCTCCATTACCAGCTACACACACCATCCTTTCTTTACGCAGTTCGCGCTGGAGGTGCCGGACAACTGGCGCATGGATCAGATGTACAACGTGCCGCTGGAGGACATGATGCGCATCATTGATACGGCTATCGCACGCGGCTACACCCTGGCATGGGGTGCCGACGTATCGGAAGCAGGCTTCACCCGCACGGGTATCGGCGTCATGCCCGACATAGAGAGCAGCGACAACACCGGCTCGGACATGGATCACTGGCTCGGACTCACGCCCGACGAGAAACGCAAAGAACTGACCGAAGGTCCCTGCACCGAAATAACCGTCACCCAGGAGATGCGCCAGCAGGCCTTCGACAACTGGGAGAACACCGACGACCACGGCATGCAGATATTCGGCACCGCCACCGACCAGACCGGCAAACGCTACTACATGGTGAAGAACTCGTGGGGCACACGCAAATCGAAATACAAAGGCATATGGTACGTCTCCGAAGCCTTTATGCGCTACAAGACCAACGACGTGCTCCTGCACAAAGATGCGATACCGGCGGATCTCCGAGCGAAACTCGGAATATAGACCGCTACGCTGATAGAGTATAGACCGCTGCGCTGATAGAGTATAGACCGCTGCGCTGATAGAGTATAGATTTATAGATGGCAAGCATTACAGAACTGAAAAAAGGGATTTACAAAGACCGCGGCAGCAAGTTTCTCTCGTTTGCGGAACCTATCACGGACGAGGAGCATGCCAAGGAGCGCATTGCGTGGTACAAGAAGAAATACCACGACGCCCGCCACGTATGCTATGCCTACCGTATCGACGAACAGGTGTGGCGCACCAAGGACGACGGCGAACCGCACGGCACAGCCGGAGCACCTATCCTGCGGTCGATCGACGCCCGCGGACTGGATCATGTACTGGTCGTCGTTGTCCGCTATTTCGGCGGTACACTCCTTGGCACAGGCGGACTGATCGTGGCGTATCGAGAAGCTTCCAAAGCCGCTTTGGAAGTTTGATAATGGACAATGGACAATGGACAATGGACAAAAATGAATAAATCCGAATATCAATTCAGACAGATTCGCGCGTACCGCGTAGGATGGTTGCTCACTATCTGCGACTTCCTCATCGCCTTCCCTATCCTCAGGATATGGGCACGGCGGACGACGAAAA
Organism: Paludibacteraceae bacterium; assembly: GCA_017425065.1. Lineage (GTDB taxonomy): Bacteria > Bacteroidota > Bacteroidia > Bacteroidales > Paludibacteraceae > Colicola. The sequence continues at coordinate 9,458 of JAFPJV010000088.1, read as the reverse complement.
GCCTGCGGCTGGACTATCTGGGCGACCGTCAACAGATAGAACAGGACATCCGCCATGGCGCTTTCTTCATGACCAACCACCGCGACATCGTCATGGATGCCGCATGGCTCAGCTACCTGCTGCGTTGCCGTTATTATATCCGTCCGTTCATCGGCATTGGCAACAACCTGTTTGCCAAACGATGGATCGAGGTCTTGGTGCGTTTCAACCGCTGCTTTGCCGTCATACGCAACGGCGGCGCACATGCCCAACTGGAGAACGCCAAGACACTATCCGCCTATATCCGCCACCTGCGCAGCCAGGGCAAATCGATATGGCTCGCACAACGCGAAGGACGTGCCAAGGACAGCAACGACCTCACGCAAGCCAGCGTACTGCATATGCTCACCATGGGCACCGACGACCTGTATGAAGCCGTCAAGGAGCTGAATATCTGCCCCGTGAGCATCACCTACGAGTACGACCCGTGTGACTACCTGAAAGCCGCTGAGATGCAACTCAAGCGCGACGACCCGCACTGGCGCAAGACCAAACGCGACGACGTCCACTCCATGCACACCGGCATCCGCGGACAGAAAGGACACGTCGTCTATCGCCTCACACCCAGCATCAACCGCGAGATAGACGCCATGCTGGCCGAGCACCCGGAATACCGCGACCAGCCCAACAGCCAGCAGCTGCAGCATATATGCAACATCATCGACCGCCATATCCACCAGGGCTACGAAATTTTCCCGCGTGGCACAGATTTTGATGCCTACATAGAAAGCCGTATCGCCATGATCGACATCCCCAACAAGGACGAGGCGTTCTTGCGCGAGAAACTGGTGGAGATGTATGAGAATCCGGTGATGAATTACCGGAAAAGTCTGACACCCCCCAGCCCCCTCTCAAAGGGGGAGAAAGGTGTACAGTGTAAAGTGTAAAAATTTGAAATCATAAATCATAAATTTGAAATATCGCATTTTATGAAACGTGCTATTTTTCCAGGTAGTTTTGACCCGTTTACACTCGGGCACTACGATATCGTCAAGCGTGGTCTCAGTCTGTTCGACGAGATAGTTATCGGCATCGGACGCAATGCCACGAAAAAGGAAACCTTCCCTATCCGCGAACGACTCACCGCCATCCAGAAAATCTTTGCCGATGAGCCGCGCGTGAAAGTGCAGATATACGACTGTCTGACGGTCGATTTCGCCCGCGAAGCGGAAGCGCAATTCATACTGCGCGGCATTCGCTGCGTCAGCGACTTCGAATACGAACGCAACATGGCGGAAGCCAACAAACAATTAGGCGACATAGAGACTATCATTCTCTATACCCGTCCGGAGTATGCACATATCTCGTCCACGCTGGTGCGCGACCTGTATGCCTACAACAAAGATGTCAGCCAATTTGTACCGAACAAACTACGATAAGATATGAACACGCTACGTTCTACCCTATTGCTCTGCGTGAGCCTTCTGACGCTCACGCTCAGCGCACAACAGCCCACGGCACGCGTGGACAAACAACTGGAGATATTCAACGATGTCATGCGCCAGTTGGATGTCAACTATGTGGATACACTCAACTACGAGAAACTGATCTCCACCGCTATCGAGCAGATGCTTCGGCAGGTGGATCCCTATACCGTCTATTACTCCGAAGACGACAGCAAGAAGCTGCGCGAGATGACGACAGGACAGTATGGCGGAATCGGCGCTGTCATTCAGCAACGCGAAGAGAAGAACCAGAAAGGCGAGAAGATCTACCAGTGCTACATCGCTAATCCCTACGAAGGACTTCCCGCACAGCGTAACGGTCTCAAGGCGGGCGACAAGATACTGAGCGTGGATGGCACCAAGGTGACGGGCATGACCGTCTCCGAAGTGAGCAAACGTCTGCGTGGTCTGCCGGGCAGCACCATCACGGTAGAGATCCTGCGTCCGGGTGACAAGAAGTCGCAGAAAATCACGTTCCAGCGCGAAGAGATACGCATGGAGCCTGTGCGCTACTACTGTGCCTACAAAGCCGATTCGCTAGCGCAACCCGTGGGCTATATCTATTTCCTCGACTTCACGGAGAACTCGTCGCGCGACTTCCAGCTGGCCTTGGACGATCTGGTGAAGAACGAACATATCGGTTCGCTCATCATCGACCTGCGCGACAACGGCGGCGGCATCATCGGCGAAGCCGTGAATATCGTCAACCTGTTTGTGGATCGCGGCACGATGGTCGTCAACACCAAGGGCAAGAACGACGAACCGCAATACGAGTACAAGACACGTCACGACGTGCGCTACCCCAACCTGCCTCTCGTCATCATGGTCAACAAGAACACCGCCTCAGCGGCCGAGATCGTTGCCGGCTCGTTGCAAGACTTGGGACGCGCCACGCTCGTCGGTCAGCGCACCTACGGCAAAGGCCTCGTCCAGAGCATTCGCACCGTCGCCCACAACGGCTCGCTCAAAGTCACTACAGCCCGCTACTACCTGCCGTCCGGACGTTGTATCCAGGCAATCGACTATGCCGAGCGTCAGAAAGGCAACGACCTCAAGCGCGACACAGCAGGCGGCATCCTGCCGGACATTGTCATCGACGACTCCGCCAAACTGGACGTTTCGTATGCGCTGTACGTCAAGAACATGTACTTCGACTATGCGACGCGCTATCACCAGCAGCACGAAGAACTGCTGCCGCCTCTGCGGTTCGAACTAACCGACGAGGATATCGAAGATTTCTGCCGCTTCCTGGACGAACAGAAATTTGAATATGAGACGGAGACCAGCAAGTACTACAAGCAACTACTTGACATGGCGCGTCACGAAGATCTGGACTCCACGACCATGCAGCAACTCACCGACCTGCAGCAACGTATGCGTCCCGACTACCGCGAAGCCATCCGGCGCAACCTGGACCGCACCAAAGAACTGCTCGGACGTGAGATCGTCCTGCGTTATTATTACCAGAAGGGAGAGATAGCGTATCAGTTGCGCTTCGACAAAGAACTGCGCCGTGCACTCAGCGAGTGCCGCCGTCGCTACGACGCCAACAAATAAAACCATACACGCAGTTGCAGCACCAGAACGCATACTGCGCCGTCATGCAGTAGTCGCCGGCTCGCAGCCACATGACGACGGACAGAATATCTACCGCCAGCCATATATACCAGTGCTCGCGATAAACGAGAATCATCAGTACCTGTGCCACAAGCGCAGGTATTGTTGTAAACGCATCCAGATAAGGCTGCGTGTCGTCGGTCCATCGCTCCAGTCCGAAGCCGACAAGATACGAGAGAAGCACTGCCGCGGCGGCAATTAGCAGGAAATGGACGGTACGCAAGGTACGTGTCGTTACGGTATAGGCGTCCTTGTCGGTCAAGCGTCTGCGCCAGACAAAGATACCGTAAATCATCGTGAGGAAATAATACGCATTGATAGCCACTTCGCCGTAGAGCCGTTGCTGCAGGCAGAGCCACGTATAGGTGCCCACTTGCCCGAAGCCGAACAGGTATGTCCAGATGTTTCCTTGTGCCGCCAGACAGACGGAGCAAACGCCCAACAAGCCGCTCACAAGCGACAGAGGCGACAAGGCATCGGGAGAAAAATGATTGGTGATGACGTATGTCACCACCTGAATCAATAGTCCCACCGAGAGGAAACTATAGTCGAACAGTTTGCTGCGTGTGTGCTTCACTACTTCTTTGCTTGCGGATTGCCGTCTTTACGGATCTCTGCCGGTTTTGATTCCACTTGCGGCTTGGCGGTATAGTCAAATGTCTCCTCAAACTCCCAGTTGGCTTTCAAGGTCAGTTTGGCAGGGAAATAATATACCGGTTCCGGTTGCCGTTTCTGCTCCCAACTGCCTGTTGTCCAACGGCCGTCGCCGTTTAGGTCGAAATACATTCTCAGGTAATAGGATGCGGGCGTGAGGTATTTCAGCACCGTTGCCTCCACAGCCGGCAGGTCGCGAAGCACTTTGTCCTGATCGTTGAGCAACTGCAGGCGCATCTGCGGCTCGTAGGGCGACATCTTGACGGTCAGCGTGGCATATTCCTCATCCGTTTTGACGGTCATGGGAATGACTTTCTGTTTGTTGCTCTTGCCGTAAATATCCCAGACGGCATTGCTGTCGATTTTCAGTTCGTACTCCGCCCCTTTCTCCAACGTACAGATGAGCCAGTAGCTCATATGTGCCGAGTCGCGAAGCTGGATGCGCAGCGGTATATTGCGCCAATGGGAGGTGTCTATTTTCTGCCGGAGCGTAATGCTGTCCTGTTCGAGACGCTCTATCGGAACGACCGACGAGATATACAGTGTATCGTATATGTCCATCTTCGGACGGGCATTGCTGCGTATCTCCAGCCGTCTGGCGGCAGCTTCGCGTTTCTTGGCTGCAAGCACTTTCGGCGCGAGGTTCGGCGCACGGTATGCCGCCTGAATCGTGTCGGTGGTGCGTTCGAGATTATAGACGGAGTCGGTGCGATAGTAGGTCATCTCCAGCCGGATGGTATCCATCTTGATGAGCGACGAGTCGCGAAGCCAGAGCGTCAGCGTGTCGCGTTTGGCAGACGACTGGATAAAGATATCCTCCATTTGCAGCGAGTCGATCGGACGGAATACCGGCATGGAGTCCTGCGCTGCCGAGAATGTAAGCACGATACGATGCGCTTCTTCGCGACGAGCACGCATGAACGCACGGCGTGTCTTGTCCTCCTTGAAGTACCACAGCATCAGGTCGGAAGGTCCGACATAGACGTTGCCGAGCGAGTCGGTTTCCGTCACGGGTGTCACCAGCGAGTCCGACCATGCCAGCGATTCGCCGGGCTGGAACATATAGTCGCGGCTGACATCTCCCAGTCCGTACAGGCGGTAACTGCCTGATTTGATGTTATGTATGCCGAAATGTCCTGCGGCGTCGGTCTTGCTGATACGTGTCAGCGGTTCGGTCGTAAAAGCCGAGTCGTGCAGGTTGGCTTGCAGACCTACGATCACGCCGCTCACGGGATTCAGGTCTTCGGCGTTGTAGAGATGCCCGAACACTTCGAGCGAGTCAATCTCAGGCCCCGTGGAGAAAGCGATGAAATAGTTCTTTAAGGGGTTTTTCTCGTGGTAGTCGCATATCGCCGAACCGAAATCGACGGAATAGGTCGTTGAGTCCAGGAGCGGATCCTGGAACGTGAGTTTCACCATCTTGCCTACCTGTTTCAGTTCCGGTTGCTGCTTCTGCGGCGGACAAATCATGAGGTTTTCCGATACGTTGTCCAGCTGGATGTATTCATTGAAATGAATCGTGACCGTCTTGCCCTGATAGTTGACCGTTCCGTTCTCCGGCTCTTCTTTGACCATCTTGGGCGGAATCGTATCCTTAGGCCCTCCCTGGGGTCCAATTCCTCGGTTAGCACAACTGGCCAGCACCAATCCTAAAGATAATATGAATAATAGTTTTTTCAATGAATAATGAATAATGAATAATGAATATCTTTCAATCTCCAATCTTCAAATCTTCGAATCTTCCATACGGCTTCAGCCGATCGTTCGAGGCTTAGCCGAGATTAGAAATCTTCAAATGCGCAAGCTCATAGCCTTGCGCTTGCAGCCATTCTATGGCTTGCGGCAGGACAGCCAGCATGCGCTCGTTCGATTTTATCGAGTCGTGGAAATTGATGATACTTCCCGGACGTGTCTCCCGCTTAATTTGACTCAGCATGGCCTCGGGAGTACGTTTCGGGTTGTAGTCACGCGTCAGCACGTCCCATAAGATGATCTTGTATTCCATCTTCACCAATGCCCTCCGTTGCCATATCCACGTCTTGCCGTATGGCGGTCGGAAGAGGTGCGTCTGCTTCGGAAATTTCCGCACGTTCTCCAAGTACTCGCCGGTAGAGTATTTCCATCCCTTGATATGGTTGTATGTGTGGTTTCCGATGGCATGTCCCGCCTCCACTACCTGGCGGAACACGTCGGGATGCTTGTTGATATTCTCGCCCACCATGAAGAACGTCGCCTTCACGCCATAGCGGTCGAGAATCTCCAGCACCCGTGGCGTCACTTCGGGTATCGGTCCGTCGTCAAACGTCAGATACACATCCTTACCCGTACGAAAAATGCCGTACGGGTAAAGACGCTGCAATATGTTACGAATCCAACTTACCACGCTAAACTTGAAGCGCCCAAGATGGCGGCATCGCTATCTTTCAGCACGGAGATACTAACGGGTATTTTGCCTTTCCATATCGGCATGAGGTTGGCGTCCAGTGCCTCGCGGATAGGATCCATGATCCAGTGTCCGGACTTGGTCAGACCGCCGAACAGGATGATGGCCTCGGGGCTGGAGAAATGCACAAAATCCGCCAGTTTCTGGCCGAGCAGATGGCCGGTATAGTCGAATATCTGTTTGGCGATGGCGTCTCCCTGTTCCGCTGCGTCGAACACGTCCTTGGACGTAATATGGTCGATATCAGCCACTTTGCGCAGCAAGGTCGGTTGGGTTGTTGCCGTCACGATCTCTTTTGCCGTACGTGCGACACCCGTGGCGGAAGCATACGCCTCGATACAGCCGTGTTGGCCGCATCCGCATTGACGTCCCTTGCCGGAGTGGTCGATCTTGCAATGTCCGAGTTCACCTGCAAAGCCGTCGTGACCGTACAGCAGTTTGCCGTCGATGACAATGCCGGCGCCTACACCCGTGCCGAGCGTAATGACGATGAAGTTCTTCATGCCGCGTGCCGAGCCGTAGATCATCTCGCCCTGCGCAGCAGCGTTGGCATCGTTGGTAATCGTACATTTCACGCCCATCCGCTCGCCGATCATCTTGGCAAACGGCACCACGCCTTTCCACGGCAGATTAGGAGCCTGCTCGATGCAGCCCGAATAGAAATTGGCATTCGGCGCACCGCAACCGACACCCACTATATTGCTCATCTCTATTCCTTCCGCCTCTACCAGTTTGCGCATCTCGGCGCAGAGGACATCGCAGTACTCGTTGATGTCGGGATACTGCTGCGTAGAAATACTGCTGCTGCGAAGCACCTGTCCGTCTTCGCTCACTAAACCGAACTTGGTACCTGTACCACCCAGGTCGATACCTAAAGCATACTTTTTCATGATTATATAAGGATTAAAATGATTAATTGCCTGTTTTCATATAGCGGTTGAGAAAGCGCATCATCCTGTTGTGCATGTGCACGGCATTGCTGCGCTTGCGCAACTGATGGTTGTCGTCCGTATAGAGCTGCATCTCAAACTGCTTTCCCGCCTGCACCAACGCTTCGGTCATCACCATCGTGTTCTGCACGTGCACGTTGTCGTCGGCCATGCCGTGGATGATGAGCAGTTCGCCCCGGAGGTCGGCGGCACGCTTCGTCAGGTCGCTCGATTTGTAGCCGAAGTTGACCTGCGGACGACGCATGAAACGCTCGGTATAGCCCGTGTCATACAGTTTCCAGTCGGTAACAGGCGCGATGGCAATGCCGCAACAGAACGGACTGGAGGGCTGACACATCGTCATGATGGTCTGGAATCCGCCGTAGCTCCAACCGCACAGGGCGATACGTGCCGAGTCAATATAGTCTTGCCGGCCGAGCCACTCGGCGGAAGCAATCAGGTCGTCCGCCTCTTTGAGTCCCAGCTCCTGGTACGTCTCGTTACGCCATGCCCGTCCGCGGCAGTCGGTGCCGCGCGGATCAACACACAGCACGACGAATCCCTGCTGCGCCACATAGTATTCCCAGCGTTTGCGCCAGCGGTTGAGCACACGTTGGCTCTGAGGACCGGAATATTGCATGATGAGCGCCGGATAACGTTTCGTGGCATCGAAGCCTGACGGCCGAATCATCCATGCGTTGAGTTCCTGCCCGCCGTGGTTCTTGATGGTCAGAAACTGCATCTCGTCAATACCCTGCTCTTCCCATGCCTGCTTGACGGCTGCGTTGTCTTCCAGCACACGCACTGGCTTGAGGCTGCTGCCGTTGACCGAACAGAGAGTATAGCGGTTCGGCTGCGTCGTGGATTGGAAGCAGACGACGGCCTGCTTGCCGCTGCGGGAGAGACGCATCGAGTGGATGCCCTCTTCGGAGGTGAGTCGTTTGGGCGTTCCGCCCTTCAGGCTCACTGCATACAGCTGGCGTGTCTGCGGCGTAGTGGCGGCTGCGTAATAGACCGTGCCGCTCGTCTCGTCCACACCGGCAATGGCACATACATCGATGTTGTCCGGCGACAGTTTCTTCTGTATCAGTCCCTGCTCCGAAGCCAGATAGACCTGACGCCAACCGTCTTTCTCGCTCAAGAGAACGATGCGGTTGTCGCTGAGCCAGCGCCACTCGTCAAACAACTGATAGTCAATATAGTAGTCCTTGCCGCTTTCGGTATAGAGCGGGTGCATGACGGTCGATTTGGCGCTGCCGGAATAGACGGTCATCTTCGTCTGGTCGCGATCCAGTGTCATGACGACCAAATCCCCTACACGTTCTTTGTCCGGCAGGTTTTTGTCCACGGGCGGGTTGGTCCAGCGGACACGGGGGATATAAATCGTCGAGTCCGAACCGAGACCGACTTCGCGGGTTTGCTTAGTCTTGATGTCATACACCCAGACGCTTGCACGCGCATTGTCCGTGCCCGCCTTCGGATAATAGAGCGAGTCACGCACCGGATACTGGCCGTCCAGATAGGTTTCCCAGCTGTGCACCGGCACACGGCGCTCGTCGAGCCGGATGAATGCCAACTGACGCGAGTCGGGCGAGAAAGCCATCAGCGTCGTCTCGCCGAACTCCTCCTCGTAAAGCCAGTCGCTCATGCCGTTCAGCACAAACGGATCCTGCGTCTCGGTGACAGCCACTTCCGTGCCGAAGTCCAACTTATGGATATAGATATTCCTGTCCTTGACAAAAGCCACGTACCGGCCGTTGGGCGACATCGTTGCCTCGCGCACCTGTCCGCCGCCGATCAGTTTGCGTGTCTGGCGCTGGGTATCCACGACGTAGTAGTCAGCCACTACGGAATGGCGGAACACTTTGTGTTCGTTGTCGCGTTCGAGATAGTAACGCCGATGCACCGTATCGCCCAGCAACGTGTCCTGACGCGACGGGGAGACGGTCTGCGCATTGAATTTCCCATTCACTATATCTTCCAGCAGTTCCGCATGGCTCGTCAGCGGCATGATGAGGCATACCACCAGTCCGAAAAAGAGTTTGTTTCCTATCTTCATAATGTGTATGTTTTTTACCTTGCGTCCAACGACAAACGACTATCGTCTAACGACCTTTTTTACAAAATTCGTGCAAAGGTACAAAAAAAATCGCACATGTGCAAATTTATGTGCGATTTTTTTTGCAGACCGGCTCTTTTAGAGCCTGATAGACCGTTTCACTAATAGACCGCTGCGCTGATAGACCGGCACTGTAAATAACATTTGCCATTCGCGTGTGGCTATGGGATTTGAAAATTATAGTAAAAATACGCTTCGCTTTCGATTATAAT
>JAFPJV010000087.1 GCA_017425065.1 Paludibacteraceae bacterium | reverse complement strand
GTTCGGGGTAACGTTCGCCTATACGTGCGTTGAGCAAACAATGCACCTCGGATAACGGAATTTTGTTCTCGTCTCTCATGCCCGGGCTTTGCTTGGGGTTTGACTGGAAGATGATCCCGTGATGGGATTGTTGTTTTCGGGAGTGACTTGCTTCCAACCGTCGCGTTCCTCGGTAGTGTGATACCGTTCGTAGTATTCGCGATAAGAGAGGCGGGTTTTCCTTCTAAACCCATAGGCATTGTCAGAGATAGCCCTCATCGGATTGAAGTGAACAAACAGCCGTCGGTTCAACTTGTACTTGATACGCCTGTAGATAAGGCGCTGCTCGTCGGTGGTGAATTGTGACCACAGTTCGCGGCAGTTCTCGACCGCCGCACGGGTGCTTCCGTTTTGCAGAAGCAGTTCCCGTATGTATTCAAATGATTCGTCCATAATGGTGGTGGTAAAAATTAAAAAAATAATTAAAAAAAAGGTGGTGGTGATGGTAAATGTGCCACTCGGTAAGGGGACTATAGGGGATAATATAGAACCACCACCACCACCTTTTTTTTTTCTTTTTACTTTTGGTTCTTTTCATTTTTCTTTTAGACATCCCCCGCCCCCTTCTCAAAAGGGGAGATAGAGAGTGGCTCGACACCCGGAAACGTATCACAAGTTGTGTAAGTTGTGCATGGGCGGATACAAGGGCGGGCGATGGGATGTTAATCAAAGATTACTTTGAGGACGAGTTTGACTTCGTCGGGTTCTTTGTCGGGATTGAGTTCGACGAAGGTCTTGAGCAGACCGGCCATGGTGGCGGTGCACGCCTTGACGAGATTTTGAAGGCGGAGTTTCTCTTTGGCTTTGGCTCGCCAGCCTACAGCCTCTTCGCCCTTGTAGCGGTTGAAGTCCTCGAGATGGAAGACGTCGGTGCGCTGGAGTTGGAACTTGCCAACGCCCTCCACGTCAAACTCGCCGCGGTCGAGACCTTGGGGACAAGGTCTAAAAGAGCCGGTCTGTACAAAAAAAATCGGCATTCTCTTGCGAGTGTCGATTTTTTTTCGTACCTTTGCGGCCTAATTTGGTTTTTTTGATATGGAAAGACAAGTCAGAGTTCGTTTTGCGCCATCACCTACCGGCGCATTGCATATCGGCGGAGTACGTACCGCCCTGTACAACTATCTGTTCGCACGTCAGCACAACGGCGTCATGCTGCTGCGTATCGAGGACACCGACTCCACGCGCTTCGTGCCCGGAGCCGAGGAGTATATCCTGGAAGCCCTCGACTGGCTCGGCATCGAGATAGACGAGGGATTGCGCGCGAAAAAAGGCGATTCGAATCTTCAAATTGAGGCCGTCGGCTCTCACGGGCCGTATCGTCAATCCGAACGACGCGAGATATACCACGAGTATGTCCGTCAGTTGCTCGACAGCGGCCATGCCTATGTCGCCTTTGACACGCCGGAAGAACTGGAAGCCAAACGTGCAGAGATACCTAATTTCCAGTACGATGCACGCACCCGCATGCAGATGCGCAACTCGCTCACGATGCCCAAAGACGAAGTGGAACGGCTGATTCAGGCGGGCGAGAAATACGTGGTGCGTTTCCTCGTAGAGCCTGACGAAGACGTCCATGTCCACGACCTGATTCGCGGCGAAGTGGTCATCAGCAGCAACATCCTGGACGACAAAGTGCTCTACAAGTCGGCGGACGACCTGCCTACCTACCACCTCGCCAACATCGTGGACGACCACCTGATGCAGATCTCCCACGTCATCCGTGGCGAGGAGTGGCTACCCAGTGCGCCGCTGCACGTGCTGCTCTACCGCGCTTTCGGCTGGCAGGACACCATGCCCGAGTTCGCCCACCTGCCGCTGCTCTTGAAACCTGACGGCAACGGCAAACTGTCGAAACGCGACGGCGACCGGCTCGGTTTCCCCGTCTTCCCGCTGGAGTTCCACAACCAGAAAGACGGCACTGTCTCGTCCGGCTATCGCGAGAGCGGTTACTATCCCGAAGCCGTCATCAACTTCCTCGCCCTGCTCGGCTGGCACAGCACGGGCGATCAGGAACTGTACTCGATGGACGAACTGATTCGCGAGTTCAGCCTGGACCGTGTGTCCAAATCAGGCGCCAAGTTCGACTTTGAGAAAGGCAAGTGGTTCAACCACCAGTACCTGATCCGCAAACCGGACGAGGAACTGGCGGAACAGTTCATGCCGATACTTCTGGAACATTTGAAGATTCAAAAATTAGAAGATTCGAAGATTGACAAATCGATGGTAGCCAAAGTGATCGGGCTGACCAAGGAACGCGTCAACTTCGTGCAGGAACTGTGGGAACAGGTATGCTTCTTCTTCGTTGCGCCCACGGAGTACGACGAGAAATCGCTCAAGAAACGCTGGAAAGACGACTCGCCGCAACATATGCGCGAGATGCTTGGCCTGCTGGAAGCCGTCAGCGAAGAAAACTGGCACAAGTCGTATGAAAAGCAGGACGAGAACGGCAACACCGTCATACGCTGGCATCTGGACGACATCATCATGCCCTGGATTGCCGGGAAGGAGTACGGCGTAGGCGTCGTGATGAATGCGTTCCGCATCTGTCTGGTAGGTGCCGCCCGTGGACCGCATATCTGGAATATCACCGATGTGCTCGGCAAGGAAGAGACGCTCCGCCGCGTCAAAGACGCGCTCACGCGAATTTGAAAATTCAGAATTACCATGACTCCCAAGGAGGCGCTACATACTTACTTCGGTTATGATGATTTCCGCCCGCTACAGGCGGAAATCATTCAATCTGTACTGGACGGACACGACACGCTCGCCCTGATGGCTACCGGCGGCGGCAAGAGCCTGTGTTTCCAGATTCCGGCACTCGTCATGGGTGACGAACTGCCCGACGAACGGCGCCTCTGTCTGGTCGTTACGCCCCTTATCGCCCTGATGAAAGATCAGGTGGAGAACCTCCGTGCACGCAATATCCACGCCGCTGCCATCTATTCCGGCATGACCTACGACCAGCAACGCGTGGCACTCGACAACTGCCAGTTCGGACCGTATCATTTCCTCTACGTCTCGCCCGAACGACTCGAGAGCAAAGCGTTCCGCCAGCGGCTCACGGAACTGCCTGTCGGCATGATTGCGGTCGATGAAGCCCATTGTATCTCGCAATGGGGTTACGACTTCCGCCCGCCTTATCTCCATATCGGCGAGATACGCGACCTGCTGCTCGAAGCCGGGCAACGCGAAGTGCCTATTCTCGCCCTCACAGCCACCGCAACACCCGACGTAGTGCATGATATCCAGGCGCGACTCGGCTTCCGCGAAGAACGAGTGCTCAAGAAATCGTATCATCGTGATAATCTGCACTATATCGTTAGGCGAATAGATGATAAAGATAAACAGTTGATACACATTCTCACCCGTGTAGCCGGTTCCGCCATCGTCTATGTACGAAATCGGAGACGTACGCAGGAGATTTGCGAACTTTTGCGGGAAAACAACATCTCAGCCGACTTCTATCATGCCGGTTTGAGTTCGCCGGAACGCCACAAACGGCAGGAAGCATGGAAACAAAACCGCACTCGTGTCATCGTGGCGACCAACGCCTTCGGCATGGGGATTGACAAAGCCGATGTGCGGCTGGTCATTCACTACGACCTGCCCTCAAATCTCGAATCCTACTACCAGGAAGCCGGCCGAGCCGGACGCGACGGCAAGACGGCATATGCCGTGCTGCTGTTCAACGAGACGGAAGACCGCCAGAAGATACAAAAACGCGTCATAGACACCTATCCGCCGAAAGAGTTCGTAGAGAACGTCTATCACAAGACGATGGATTTCCTGCAAGTAGGAGCCGGCAGCGGCTTGGGACACCGCTTCATGCTGCATATGGATCAGCTCTGCCAAGTTATGCGCCTGCCGGTTGTGCAGACGTACTCTGCGTTGCACCTGCTCGCACAAGCCGGATATATCGACTTCGAAGAAGAACACGAGACGCAGCCGCGCGTACAGATCCGCGTGCCGGGCTATCAGTTGGGAGAATATAACCTGTCGCGCGAACAAGCCGAACTGCTCGACCTCTTGATGCGTTCCCATACCGGCATCTATACCGATTTGCAATATATCCGCGAGGCGGACGCAAAAGAGACGCACGAGTTGTTGGTATCGCTGGCGCAACGCGGAATAATCACCTATATCCCCCGTTCTGTCGGCTGTGCGCTGACGCTGACGCTCGAACGCCAAACGGAGATCTATCTGCCGCCCGCTGTCTATGAAGAGCGCCAAGCGCATTTCAGCCGCAAGATACAAGCCATGCTTGAATATGCCGGGCAGACGCGTTTCTGCCGCGAACAAATCCTGTTGTCCTATTTCGGCGAAACGGATGCCGCGCCATGCGGACATTGCGATGTATGTCTGGGTTAAGCCTTTCCGCCCAGTATGATCTCGCGCGATGCGGACAGGGCGGTTTGGAGAGCCGTGCGCGACTCATCGGAATTCATCAGATAGACACGAACGGCTTCGGAGCAGGGAAACTGCGCAAAGAAATAGTCGCGTGAGTAGTACCAATTCAGAGACGCAATACGGAAATGGCGTCGGCAGGCAGCTTCGAAACCCTGCATGGCAGAGACGCGATGCGGCACGACCTTGACACCTGTTCGTCCGTCCTCAAACACCACTACAGCCACCATTCGTCCTCGTTCACGACCTGCCGCCTCACGACGCTGCGCTTCGCTGAGCCGGTGCGTGACGGATATATGCCGTCCGTCGCGCCGGTTGATAGCCGTCATCATGGTGCGGAAACGCACGCCGTGTGACGACGTGTCGTGCAGCCGGTGGTAGGCAATATAGAGATGAATCATCTCGTGGATAATGGTGTCCTCCAGTTCGGCTTCGCTCAGCGAGATACGCGTATTGATGCGCAGCACGAAATCGGAATACTGCTCCGTGCGCCAAAAAGAGCGTTTGCGGCTGTAGGTCAGTTTGCCCAAGAAGCCTTTGGCATTGCTCAGACGGATAGGAATCTCCGGGAGCGAGTTGTCAAAATAGCGTTGGTTGAACCGCCGGAACGCATCCTGTATGTACGGCACAGTGGGCGTCATCTGGCAGCACTTCGGAGCCGTATGCCGATCAGCACCGGGTCATGGTCGGAATAGCGGTGACGCGTCAGGTCCGAACCGCGTTTGTAGCCGAGCGAGTAATAATAGTCGGCACACAGATGGACGGGATGTGCGGCCGTTATCTGAGCCATCATGGACGGCGTGGCAAACGCCTGGTCGAGATAGCCGCTTGTGCCGCGATAGACATAGCTGTAGCCGTCCGGATCGAAGCGCTCAAGCACGTCTTGATAGCCTTGGGAGACAAGGTAGCGGATGGGACGTTCGCGGCGGTAGCAGTTCCAGTCGCCGACAAGCAGCACGTCCGGATCGTCGAAGATGCGCGCTTCCTCATAACGGCGAATCATGTGCAGCAGACTGTCCACATTGTCCATACGGATGCTGTCGGAACGTTGTGGCGTTCCGCGCTTCGAGCGCAAATGGTTGATATTGAGCACCATGCTTTCGCCGGAAGCCAGTTCGCGGAATCCACATGCTACGAATCGGTAGTGGTAATGGCTACTCGGATCGTGGACGGCAAACTGCGGCGTGCCGTAGGGCTGCACGCGGTCGGCACGGTAGATATAGCCGCAGGATATCGTGTCGCCGTCGGTGAAACCGAGATCCACCCACGCATAACGTCCTTTGGCATGTGCCATGCGGTTCATGGCATCCACGAGTATGCTCACGGTCTTCGGTCCGCGTTCTATCTCGCAGAGGGCATAGATATCCGCATCGAGGTAGAGCAGCCCTTTGGCAATCTTCGTTGTCTGCCGCTCGAATTCCTCCGGGGTCTTTGCACCGGCATAGCCGCCGAGGTCGGCGAAATAGTTCTGGATATTAGCCATGCACAGCCGGACCGTGGCATCGCCGAGATCGGGCAAACGGTCAAGTCGCCGTTGCGCACGGAAACTTGGGGTGCGGGCGGAGAGCAGTTGGCGTTCGGCTGTCACCTTGGCACGCAGACCGCGGATGGTGTTGCCGTGCTGCAGTTTATATCCATAAAAACGCGTACACAGGCGCGCGCTACGCGCAACGTTGTGTTGCTCCAGTTCGCGGAAACGTGTGCTGTCGCCTTTTTCGAGTCCGTCGGCATACTGCTCCGGCACCATGAGCCGTTCGGGAGCCAGCAGCAACGAGTCGTAGAAAATGCCGGAGATACAAAGCGGCGTGCTGATCTCTACTTCTTGTCCGATATACTGCTGCCAGTGGGCGGCAAGCGTATCAAACGGCAAGCGGACGGGACGAGCGTCGGTCGTCACACTCCATACTATCGCACAAAACGTGAAAACGAATGTCCTGATTTTCATGGTGGTATGTGTTATTCTATAGTTCCTTGCAGGTCGGTGAAACGGAAGAACCCGTAGTCGGTGAGCGCATATTCGCCTACATGGAGATAGACGAACAGCTCAAAGCCGTTGTCGTACCACGAGTCGGTAGGTACGAAACGTCCTCCACGGCGGTAGTAGGCATAGGCACCGCCCTCTTCTTCGTTGAAGACGCTATATTCGTCCGGCTTGGCATGACGAAGCAACTGATACTGGAGAGAGTCGCGTTCGGTACGCATGCGCGACAGCTGGGCGAGGAGCGAGTCCTGGTCATGACGCATCTCGGAGAGCTGGTATTCGCGTGTCTCGGTCTGGGAACGCTGTTCCTCAAGCAGCACGGTCTGCTGCTCGTCGTGCTTGCGTATATCGCGATTGTCGGTGCGCAGCTTGAGTCCATAGACGACGGCAACGATAAGGCCGACAATGATACATAGCAATAAAATCAGCGCAATGGTAAAGCTGCGGCTTTTGGCGCGCCAGTTGCGGCGCTCTTCTTCCAGGAGGTTGCGCATCCGGCGCACCTCGTCTTGCGGGGTAGTGACATTCATCGTTCGAAAATCAGTTTATGGTATTTCTTGGGTAACATCCGTTGGATGCGTTTGCGATGTCCGATAGGGACATAGATACGCTCCAGCGCATCGCAGTTCTCAAAGGCTGTCGGCGCAATGACCTTCAGGTCGGCCGAAAAGGTGATCCGCTTCAAAAAACGGCAGCCGGAGAAACAGGATATGCCGATATAGCGTACTCCGGGCAGCACCGCCGAACGGATGCCCGAGAAGTAAAAAGCACGTTCTGCCAAGCTGTCAACAGTATAGGGCAGATGGAGTTCGCGCAGACTGTTGCACTCACCGAAGCAGTTGAACGGGATAAAGCGGATCGAGTCGGGTATATTGATATGACGGAGCCGTTGGCAGCCATAGAACGCCCATTCGCCGATCGAATCGAGATGAGCGGGCAGATGCAGCGTGTCGAGCACGTCGCACCCGGCAAAAGCGGCATATCCGATAGCCCGCATGCTGTCGGGCAAGATGGCTTCGCGCAGGTAGGGACTGTAGGCAAAAGCCTGTTCGCCTATGCGGTACAACGATTTGGGAAAAGTCGTGCGTGCGCAAGTGGCGTAGAGACAATTGGAACGGCTGATGACGACGGCATTGCAGTTGTCGCGGCTGTCGTAGCGGCGATTGCCTTCCGCCACGCTGATACGCCGCAGCAGTCGGCAGAAAGTGAACACGTTGCGGCCGATGGAATCCACCGTAGCCGGAATGTCGATATAGTTGAGACTCGGACAGTGATAGAACGCCGCATCGCTGATCCGACGCAGTCCGGATGGCAGATCAAGACTGTCCAGCGAGATCAATTCGGCAAAAGCGGCACTGTCGATATATTGCAAGGTCTCAGGCAAACGTATGCGTCGCAGTTTGGGACAATCGTGGAAAGCGGTGGCTCCGATGCCTATGACCGTATAACTGACAGAATCGTGGGTGATCGTGGCAGGAATTTTCAGCACGCGAAGACGTGCATAGAGCTTGGCTTGATATGGAAATTCATACGTCACTTCCACGTGACGGCGGGCAGGATCCACAACGTTGTAGAACAGATGGCCCTCCTGAAAATCGTAGGCCAAAAGCGCAAGCGGGAACAGCGCCGTAAAGAGTATGGTAAGCAAGCGTCTCATTTCTTCTTCTCTGTTTTGGTTTTTGGTGCGACATATCGTTGGACAAGCGACTGGAAATCAGGGTTGGAGCGCAACCCGTCGAGGTCGGTGTCGTAAGTGATTTGGTGGGGGTCAAAGTAGCCCCAGCGGAGTGCTGTCTCTAAATACTGCAAAGCCTTGTCCGTCTGCTGCTCCAAGGCATAGATACAGG
The DNA here is from genome assembly GCA_017425065.1 of Paludibacteraceae bacterium. Lineage (GTDB taxonomy): Bacteria > Bacteroidota > Bacteroidia > Bacteroidales > Paludibacteraceae > Colicola. Next base: position 22,779 of record JAFPJV010000087.1, on the reverse strand, counting down.
CTGCATGGTAGAAATTGTCGGCATCGGGATATTCGCTCAGCAACTTGTTCACCCAAGCGACGGCTTCTTCTGTGCGTCCGAGCCTGTACAGCGCATAATGGCGCACGGAATTTCGGTAGGTGTTGTCAAGCACCAGCACGCGGTAGAAATCATCATTGGCAGCAAGGGTGTCACGCATTGCCAGATATGCTTGTCCGCGCTGGAGATAATAGGCGGCAAATTCTTCGTTTTGCAAGTTGCCACTGCTGAGCAACAGGGTATAATAGCGTGCCGCTTCGGCATGTTTTCCGATGCGTGTGTAAAGCATGGCGAGCAGCGTCATCGTCCGTGCGGAGGAGTCGAGCCGGTAGGCGCGTAGTAAATCCGATTCAGCGGCATCCAGCCGGTCGGTATAGTAGTAGCCTGTGGCACGGACACCATAGAAGGGGGAGGACTCGGGATCCTGTTCAATAAACGTGGAAGAACGGTCAATCAACTCTTGCCAACGACGGAGTTTAATCAGGCTGTTGAACCGTTCGACTGCTATCGTCCGCTCGTATTCGCGCGGGAAAGAGAAAATGCTCACGGAATCGATGTCGGCCAACGCGTCGTCAGCATAGCCGCGCTGGTTCAACAGGCGTGCACGCAGCAGGTAGAACAAATCGCACAGTTCGTATTGCTCGGCTTTGTCATAGCGCTGTATTTCCTGAGAGAGAAGGGCATAGACGTACGGATAGTCAATCGCTGCCACCAAGTCGAGTATGTCCGTGTCTCCGATGATGCGATGAACCAGATAGTAGCGTGTCAGGTAGGTCACAAGCCACTCAACGGACTGATGGTATTCCTCCTCCTGGTAACACAAGAGCACGGCAAGCAGATAAGGCGCTTCGATCTGTTCGGGATGGAGCGCAGAGAGATCCTCTAACAACTGTTTGGCAGGCGCGATACGTCCGCTGAGCACGAGATAACGCGCCCATTCGAGTTGGAAGGCGGCATTCTCCGGTTCGAACGAGATGGCCTGTTCGTAGTCGTCGGCCGCCTGCCGGTAGCATCCGTAATACGCATATGCTGTTGCGCGTGCCGTATAGTAACGTGCATTGCGCGGATGCTTCCCCGCACGCCGAATAGCCTGAGCGTAGTCGGCAAAAGCGGAAGCCGTGTCCTGCATCTGCAGGTACATACCGGCACGCAATGTATATAGGTCGGACAGCGGCAGGTTGATTTCTTTCGGATAGCGGATAGCATGACTGAGGTCGCTGATCGCCTCCGGCAGTTGGTCGAGATGATTGTACGCCTGGCTGCGGTAGTAGTACATCGAACCGCTCTTCGGAAAATGCTTCAGTTCGCGTGTCGTCAGCCGGACGATATCTTCGTACTGCTCGTTCTCCATCATGGTTGCCAGCCGGATGGTGTCTATCGGCTCTGCCGCCATGACGGGCAGGGCAGCAAAAACAATAAGCACTATGTATAACACGCGTTTCATTACTCTTCTTCCAATAGCGTGGCAGCTCTGTAATTATATTCCGCCATATGGGAGTTGCCGAGTGCCTCGTATTGCTCGGCAAGATAGCGGTAGAGATAAGGCAAGCCCGGCTCCAGTTCGATGCAGCGATTGAGATAGTTGACGGCCGTCAGGTAGTTCTCGCGTTCCACTTCCAGCCGTGCGGCACGATAGAAAGCATAGAGTGCCATGGTGTAGTCGAGCCGTGTGATGGATATCAGGTCGGCAATGGCTTCGTCAGTCATCTGCAAGTGGCGGTAAGCCTCCGCACGCCCGGAATAGGCTTCTATGTTGCGCGGCTGCACGGCAATGAGGCGGGTGTAGTCCTCCGCGGCAGACTGATATTGCTCGGCTTTCATGTAGTTGTATGCCCGCATGGCGAGAGCAGAACGGTCGTAGTCCTGTTCGTTTCGAATGAGTTCCGTCAGGTCGGTAATGGCTCCTTCGTAGTTGCCGTGCAGACTGTATATCTCGGCGCGAATACGACGGAACATGACTTGTATGTCGCCTGCCGTATGGTTGATGTAGTTGTCAAGCGCTTGTGAGAGATAGGCGTAGGGCACGGAGTCGGTGATGGCATAGAGCAGATGGTCGGCACCGGACGGCTCGTGATTCGTCTCGAAATACTCCTGAAGATAGGACAGATAGAGGTCTATATACACTTCGGGTTCGGACTGCAGGAAATGATAGGTGGCGAGCAGACGTTTGGCCTCTAATTCTCCGGGATCGTCTGCCAGCACCTGCTGGAGTTGCAAGGCGGATTCGTTGAGTTGGCCGTTGGCCATCATGGCTCGGGCGTATTCAACGCGGTACTCCGTGTTGTAAGGCTCCAGCCGTAGCGCTTCGGCATAGTTCTCCACAGCCAGCGGGTTGTAGTCCATCGTCAGACACAGATCGCCCCGCTTGGCATAACATTGTGCGCAGTTGGGCTCCTCTTCGATAGCAACGGTATAGTCCTCGTACGCATCGGAATACATGCCTACCTCGGAATGAATGTGGCCGCGCGTGAAATACAACTGGCTCTTTGTCAGATCGCACGACGAGGCATAGCGTATGGCCTGATCAATGTCCAGTACGGCCATTCCCGGCTGGGAGAGGTGCTGATAGAGCCATGCACGCTGGGCATACAACTGTCCGTTGCGCGGATAGGCACGGAGCTGTATCGTCGTGAGTTGGAGGGCTTCGCTGTAACGCTGCTGATAGATGAGCGCTTCGATTTGCTCCGACTTTTGAGCCGTGAGAAACAAAGGTATCAGCAACAGAGACAATATGGCGAATCGACGGAGCATGCAGCGAAGGACTTGCTAATGACCGAGATAGGGATTATACTGGCGTTCGTGGGCAATCGTAGTAGGGTAGCCGTGTCCGGGCAACACACGGGTGTCGTCGGGCAGGGTGGTGAGTCGGCTGAGGGATTGCAGCAACAGGTGCATATCGCCTCCCGGCAGGTCGGTGCGGCCGATGGACTCCTCAAAGAGCGTGTCGCCGGAGAAGAGCAGACCTTGCTCCGGCAAGTGGTAGCAAACGCAGTCTTCTTTGTGTCCGGGTGTACGAAGCACTTCAATCCTTTCCGAGAAATCCGGAACAGGAAGCGTTCCCTCTTCGGGGAAGACAACGGCTTTCAGGCGGTAGGTGCTCTCTATCCATTCCTGTCCACAGACATGATCGGGATGGGTGTGCGTGATAAGCAATGCGACGGGCGTCAGTTGCTCGTGCCGGATGTAGTCGGCAAAGCGTTGCTGCTCACGCTCGTCCAGCATGCCCGCATCAATGATGACAGCATGCCGCTCCTCGTCGTGAAGCACATACGTGCACTCACGGTAAGGATTGAAATAAAAAACTTTCGTTTGCATCTCGTTCAGTTTCAGTTGGGTAGGTAGATGACATATTTCTCCGCGAACCATTCGTCCGGAAAGAACTCGCGGATAGGCGTTGTCTCGGCTAACGAGCGGAAAGGACGCAGTTCGTCGCGCAAGTCTCCTCCTTTGAGCACGAGCCATCCGTTGGGCAATGCGTTGCGTTGATGGCGGTCGATGTTCTTGCGAGTCAGTTTCACCAAGTCGGGCAGCGGCATGACAGCCCGCGAAACGACAAAGTCGAACGTCCGTTTCTCATCTTCCACGCGTTTCCATACACATTCCACGTTTTCCAGGCCGATAGCCTTTGCCACTTCCGTTGCTACATGTATCTTTTTCTTCACCGAGTCCACCAGCATAAACCGACAATCGGGGAACAGGATGGCGAGCGGAATGCCCGGAAATCCGCCTCCTGTGCCGACATCCATGATGGCAGTGCCCGGCTGAAATCGCAGTACACGGGATATAGCCAGCGAATGGAGCACGTGGTGGGTGTATAGGGCGTCAATGTCTTTGCGGGAGATGACGTTTATCTTGCTGTTCCAGTCGCGGTATAGGGCGTCAAGTTGAGCGAACTGCCCAACTTGACGCTCGGTGAGATCAGGCCATATTTGTGAAAACGTTCTGTACATCCTCGTCTTCCTCGATACGGTCGATGAGTTTCTGAACAGCCTCTTTCTGGTCTTCGGGCAGTTCCTTGTAGTCGTTCGGAATGCGGACAAACTCGCAGGACTGAATCTCGAATCCGTTTTCCTCCAGGTATTTCTGCATGGCGTTGGCCTGGTCGAAATCGCCGTATATGACAATCGTGCCTTCTTCCTCGTCGCGCTCCATCTCTTCCACGCCGAAGTCAATAAGTTCCAGCTCCAGTTCTTCCAAGTCGATGCCGTCTTTCATCGTGACGGTAAAGCATGCCTTGCGGTCGAAGAGGAATTGGAGACAACCTTGCGTGCCGAGCGAACCTCCGTGCTTGGTGAAGTAGGAGCGGACATTGGCAACGGTACGCATGTTGTTGTCGGTTGCAGTCTCTACGAAGATGGCAATGCCGTGAGGACCGTAGCCTTCATAATTGATCTCCTTGTAACCTTCCGAGGACTTGTCGGTCGCTTTTTTGATGGCGCGGTCGATGTTCTCCTTCGGCATGTTCTCTTTCTTGCACTGCTGAATCAGCGTACGGAGACGAGGGTTGCTGTCGGGATCCGGACCGCCATCGCGAGCGGCAATAGTGATTTCTTTTCCGAGTTTGGTAAATGTGCGGGCCATATGCCCCCAGCGTTTCAGTTTGGTTGCTTTGCGATATTCAAAAGCTCTTCCCATAATGCGATATATTTTAAAATTAACAATTATTCTGTCGGTGTCGGATCAGCGTGGTCGAGAATGGTTTCGACAGTCACTTCTTCGAAGGTGATGTCAAATTCCACACGGCGGTTCTTGGCACGACCGGCCTTGGTGCTGTTGTCAGCAATAGGCTTGTCTTGTCCGTATCCGCGAGCCGTCATGCGCTCTGCCGGAACGCCCTTGCCGATCAGGTAGTCGCGAACGGCATTCGCACGGTCTTGCGACAGCGTCATGTTCTTGTCCGCTTTACCGGTATTGTCCGTGTGACCTTGCACTTCAATGATGAACGACGGGTTCTCAATGAATTGTTGTGCAATCTCGTCAAGCAGGCTGTATGAGGACGGCCGGATGGTAGCGCGGGCAGTCTCAAACTCGATACCCTGCATGGCTTTCTTGAGCAGTTGGCGAATCTCGCGTTTCACTTCCGGACAACCCTTGTTCTCCTTGATACCGGGCGTATGCGGGCACTCGTCTTGCCAGTCAGGCACACCGTCGTGGTCGCTGTCAAGGTCGCAACCCTTGGCATCCACATGTCCGATAGCTTCTTTGCGGGTGCGCGGGCACTCGTCACGCCAGTCGGGCACGCCGTCGCCGTCGCTATCCAGTTCGCAGCCGTTTTCATTCACGCTTGCACCTTCCGGTGTGCCCGGGCAACGGTCGAGATAGTCGGGTATGCCGTCTTTGTCGCTGTCGAGCGGACAACCTTGTGCATCCACATGTCCGATAGCCTCTTTCGGCGTGTTGGGACAACGGTCGAGATAGTCAGCCACACCGTCACCGTCCGAGTCAATAGGACATCCTACTGAATCAGTCGTGCCGATAGCCTCTTTCGGCGTGTTCGGACAACGGTCGATATAGTCGGGTACACCGTCGCCGTCCGAATCAATCGGACATCCTACCGAGTCAATCGTTCCGAGTGCAGCAGCAGGTGTGCCGAGGCACTTGTCGAGATAATCCGGTACACCGTCTTTGTCCTCGTCAAGCGGACAGCCTTGTTCATCGACTGCTACACCAAGCGGCGTGTTCGGACACATATCCAGTTTGTCCCATACACCGTCTTTGTCTTTGTCACGCTTGTTCGAGCCCCAGCAGATGGAGAAGCCGAGGGCCATGTTGAATCCTTTGCTCTTGTATGGCAGAACATAGCGTTTCTGGCCGTTGATATCCATTCCAGCGTAGGACGTGGGGATATAATCCATGGCAAGTGTCATGTTGATACCGTCGTACGGCATGAAGCCGAGACCGGCACCGATATTGCTGTATTTGCCGTTCTCAAGAAGCGAGTAGGATACAGCCAGGTTGAACCAGTTGACAGGACGGAAAGCCGCACCTATAGTCACTTCTTCGTAGAACTTGCAGTCGTACATACGTGTCTGTGAAAGAACGCCTATGCCTACGCGGTTGTCCCAGAAGTTGGCATCCACGCCTACGTTCAGTTTGGCGGACGGCATGCGGACGAAGCCTTTCTGGCTGACAGATCCGATTTGTACCGAGTCAACCAAGGTCTTGAGTTTGTCAACGATATCATCTTTCAGTTTGTCACCCATAAACTGGTTGTTCTCGTCCACATAGTCGGAATACTGTATCTCGCCTACACCGTCGTACGTTGCTTTGACAGAACCTCCTAACGAGCGGGCATTCGTCCAGTAGATAAATCCGAGATCGACCAGTGCTGCCGATATTTGCACTTGCTCAATGGGCTTGTAGGTGAAACCGACGTCAACGGCAGCACCGTAGCCGACAGGAGTCAGCAGTTTGCCGATATTCTTCGTGTCAAACAACTTGTTCCATTCAACGGACTGCAATTGGCTGTTGGTATTCTGGTTGTTGCCGCTGAATTCGTCGATGATTTTCCCAAGCGACTTGCCTTCCATCTGCGGTAGCACGTCCCAGTTGCACGGAGCAGACATGTACATATTTACGTCGCCATGGAGCAACCATTTCTCTGTGTTGGCGTCGATACCTAAATTGGTGGTACGCAAACCCATGTGCGCTTGGCCGAGCAGCAGTTTCAGTTTTCCACCGACTGTCCAATGCTCGTTGATGCGGTGTGAATAGCCGCCGCTCACTTCGGTATAGACATTGGCGTATGCACCTAAACGGCTCAGATTGAAGTAGTTGATACCGCCGTCTAAATCGGTCATACCGCCTCCGAGAATGAAGTCGAACATCGTCTTAGGCATGCTGACACCGAGATCCACCCGCTCGTTGATGCCAATCATCAGGTAGCCGTCATCCTTGATACGGAAACCCATGTTGAGCAAGCCGATGGTCATGTCGCCGTTGATGAGCGTACTGTTGCGGAACGTGCTCAGCAACTTGGCGCGATCGCCTCCTTCCGGATGAAGAGCGGTGATCGTCTTTCCGCTTTGGTCGGTATAGATGAGGTCTCTCATTGTGAGCGAGTTATTACCGTCCCAAAAGCTCATATAACCTAACGGAGTGAAGTTGATATAGCCGCTGCTGACAGGTTGTAGCGCAGGGTTGATGACGTGACGCATAGGAGCGTTCTCCAAGAAGAAGAGCGTCGTTACCTGTTGTGCCTGGGCACTGAAAATCGTTGTTGCCACAAGGGCTGCAATGATATACTTTCTGATTCGTTTCATGATTCAGCCCTCCTGTTTATTGGTTATCCTTATTGTTGAAATCAAACACGGCATCCACCTTGGCAGCCAGACCGATTTTGACTTTCAGTCCCTGGAAACTGCGTACGGCCACGTTGTTTAGAAGCTTCTTGTCGTAAGCATCTTTGAGCGAGCGGTCGTCAATGATGGCAGTATAGGTGATGTGGTCTATCTTGGGCAGCAAGTCCATTTCGCGCTTGCTTACGCTGGCGACGATGGTCGTCTTGCCGGGCTCTTTGCCGTAGTCATCCTGGCATGCGGCAAAATGAACGGTGTCTTGCTTGAAGAGCATGAGAGGTTTCTTCGGGTCTGCCGGATCCATGATCAGGTTGTTGTTCGCATCCCAGCAACGCATGCTCGCACGTACATCAAGAGGAATAGTGTTCTCGGCATGAAGAACGAGTTTGACGTCGGTGGTCTTCATCGTGTCAACGATATTGACGCTGGCGAGCAGCGAATCGATGCTGTACTTGCTCAGTTTGACGTCACGAATCGTATCGTCGTAGCGGATAAAGACATCTTTGTTGAATCGGAGTGGAACGGTGCAAACGGCTTTGACATGAACGTAGGTGTTCGGTGTCAGACGAATCTGCGGAGTCAGGTCGTAGTTGAAATCGACCTGGAACTTGTAGCCTATTTTCTCAGGCATGGTCTTGAACAGATTGTCCAGATGTCCGCGTGTCTCGTCTTTGTCGAACGGAACAACGAGGTTGGTCGTCGAATCGCCCGGCTCGCTGCCAAACGGATCGAGGTATTCGCCCGGCCACCACTGTTTCTTGTAGTCATGACGGATGTCTGAGGCGCCGTATTTGAAGGTGGCGTATTCTTTGTGTCCGTTGAAGTCTTGAACGAACAGGTAGTCGCCGTTCATCCAAAGGGCACCTGCTACCTGCGTATAGACAAACATGTCTATCTTTGGCTCCGTGAACGGAGTGCACCAGTCGGCTATTTTGTCGATACTCGCCCAGCTGTCGCGAATATCGTTAACTTCCTCGTCGTGCATTTTGTTCGAGGCGCGGAACTTGCCCCAGAGAGCACGGAAATCAATGAATTTGACGCCTAACTTGTAGTCAAAACCGCCTCCCTTGGGAACGGAAACGGTCTTGCCGGAAGGAACCGTAAAGGTGAAATCGATGCTGAAGTTGCAGGTATCCACCGATTCGCCCGGCACATTCTTGTTCTTCATCAGATTCAACACGAAGTTGTCAACATCCACGTCTATCGTTTGTCCGTAGCCGTATGAGTCCTTGTTCTTGTCATAGACCGTTACGACATTTCCTCCTGTGCGCTCGAATTGCGAACCGAGGCGGAGCGAAATCTTGTCAATCCACTCCCAGTTAATGGGCAGATTGGATTTGTTGATGGTCGAACTGAAACTTGCCAACTTGATATCGGCAATGTCAAAGCGCTCGTTTGGAAGAGAGTCGGGGCAGTTGATGCTCAACTTTAGAACGAACGGGAAACTCATGGTCCTTGGCTGTCCGTCGCCTACTATCTCGCGGTCGTTCGAGGTGGCAATGGGAGTCAGTTGCTCATAGACATCCAGCGTCTTGCTCGTTTCCTGGAAATACTTGGTCAAATCCATCGGGTGGAAATCGCGCGTGATGTCAAACGTGTCTTTCCAGGTGATGACACATACTCGCTCGCTGTGTAGCGAGTCGATGTAGATGTTTTGTACCTGGCCGTTGCCTAAAAAGTCACCCAATGTGGCGCTCATGCTGCCGATGGGCAGCGCAATGCCCATCTCTAATTCGGACTTGGTGTCGATGTCTGACAAGTCCACCTTCTCCTTACAACTTGTCAGCAGACAACCGGCTAACAAGGCGGAGACGAGCATTCGAAGTGGAAAATTCTTCATTGTTTTGACTATTTATAAATAAAAAATAATTTGCCTTCCGATGGTAAAAAACCGTTTCGAAGTGCAAAGATACAACAAAAAATCGGAATATGCAAATAAAAAATATTTTATTTGTCTTTTTTTGTCGTTTTTTTTATTTATCGGAGTAAAAAGATACGTTCGGTGCTGCGGGTGAGTGCTGTGTAGAGCCAGCGCAGATAGCCCTCGCGTTCGCTCTGTGTTAGTTCGTTCACGCGCTCGTTCGTCAGACCCGAATCGATATAGACGTGGCGCCATTGGCCGCCTTGTGCCTTATGACACGTTACGGCATAGGCAAACCGTACTTGCAGGGCGTTGTAGTAGGGCGACTGATAAATCAGTTTGGTGCGTTCTTTGCGGTTCTTCACTTCCGGAAAATCCTCCGCAATGGCCTGAAACAGTTGCTGTTGCAGGCGGTAGTTCTGTTCCGGCGTGTCGGTAAACAGGGTGTCAAGCCACACCATCGCATCAATCTCCCAGTTATAGTCTGTCGCTCGCAGACTCGCCTCGACAAACCGAAACCCGTACATCTCATGTTGGTTTCTCGTGCGGACGACTTCCAGCGAGTCGCCGTTGGCAAGAAAATCGATGCCTTCGTACTCCTGCGTCCAGAAATAGTTGTTCTTGCTTACCATCAGCCTGTCGCCCGTTGAGAACTCGTCTTCTTTCCATAGTATGCGTGCCCGCACGCCCTGATTATAGAGGTTGGTAGCCTTGTTGCTGCGCGTGATGATGAGTGTTTCTTCTTCGCCCGCCTCGCGGTAACTCTGTTCTAATTGTTCTACGACATCTGTGCCTTGCAGCCGTATGATGTCGCGCCCGTCCGCTTGCAGTATTATCGGAGAATTCTGATTATTCGGAATACTCTGAATACTCGGATTATTCTGAATTATTTCCCGAATCCTTGTCGCTTCCGCTAATATGCCGCTGTCCAATGCTTGCCGTGCCACTTGCGTCAACTCGAATCGGCTGACATGCAGTCCGTAGCCTGCCATACGGTCGGACGAGAGAGCCGGACTTTGCAGAGAACCTACCGGTGGTAACTGGGCGGAATCGCCCAAGAGCATCAAGTGGCATCCCTGTCCTTGATAGACATATTGTACCAGGTCGTCAAGCAAGTTTCCGCTACCGAATGATGCATTGTCCCGCTGTGCGGAAATCATGGAGGACTCATCAACGATAAACAAGGTGTTCACATGTTTGTTGTCTGCCAGGGAAAACGATTCAACGCCCAACTGATCTTGGCGGTAGATGAATTTGTGAATCGTGTATGCCGGACGTTCGGAATAGCGGGCAATGACTTTCGCCGCACGGCCTGTCGGAGCAAGCAGCATGCACGGCTGGTTGAGTTTTTCCATGGCGCGCACCAACGCGGAAACCACACTCGTCTTGCCCGTTCCGGCATAGCCGCTCAGGATAAATGCCCGCAGCGGATCATTGGATACCAAATAGCGACCGAGCATCTGAAACAGTTGCTCCTTCTCCTCGTTCGGCTCAAACGGCAATTCCGCCCGAATACGCGATATGATAAACTCTTCCAACAAAAAAATCTGCAATTTTTAATAAATAATAAATATTTTGCCTTAAAAATTTGCGTATATCAAAAAAAAGCAGTACTTTTGCACCGAATTTTTCATAAAAAAACTATTTTAGTTTAATAAATAGTTAAGGTTATTCGTTTTTATTTCAAGGGTAAGTCTTGTACGACCAGCTCCCTCTGAATTCCCCCAGGTCTTGACCGAAGCAAGGGTAGGAGGTTGTAGCGGTGCGATACAAATAGCTTACCCTTTTTTGTGCCCCTTATGAATCAAAAACACGCTAACGAGACGCTAACGAGACGCTAACGAGACGCTAACGGGTCGAGAGTTTATCGAACCAATCGCCCGTCGATGCTGTATGTTTTCCTGCCTCGAAGAATCCAAATCTTCCCGTTGCGAAGCACCTTTGTACTTTGTACTTTGTCACTTGCTGCTTCGTCAATGGCTGTAGGTTTCATCGTATAGGCTTTCCAGGCATCGGGAATGCCGTAGCCGTATTGGGTCGTTTCCGGTTCGCTGTAGCGGTCGGCGGAACGGATGATACGCTCGCGTATCTGCATGGCGTTCTCGTCCGGAAGTGCCGACCATAGGCTGGCGGCTAATCCTGCTAATAGAGGTGTCGCATAACTGGTGCCGTTGGAATTGATGGCAAAGCCGTACGGCGTCAAAATCAGGGTGCTGACACCTACGGCGCACACATCCGGTTTTACCCTGCCGTCGGCAGCCGGCCCGTAGCTGGAGAAAGAACCGGCAATGCCTTCTGTATCTACTGCCCCTACCGTCAGTACGCTGTCCGCATCGGCTGGCGCACAGATATATTTCCAGGGCTTGTTACCTTCATTCCCGGCAGCTACACACACCAACATGCCTTTTCGTGCCGCCAAGGTCGCAGCACGACTCACACGCGTTGTCCGGCCGTCTAAATCTGTCCACTGAAGATTCCAGTCGCTGTTGTCAAACTGATAATAGCCTAACGAAACGGAGAACACGTTCACACCAAGCGAATCGGCTTTCTCCAATGCTGCCACTAAGTTGTCCATCTCTTTCGGACACTCGCGGTTGTTTTCCATCTCTTCCGATCGCATGAGGTAGTACTGCGCCTTGGTGGCTGCGCCGTAATATCCCTCTGTAATACCGGAAATAGTGCTCAGACATCCTGTGCCGTGGCTGCCGGTCTCGCCGTAGAAATCATCTGTGTCGTCCGTGAAATCGAAGTGCCCGAGTTCCAATTCGTTCTGACGAAAGCATTCCAGGCTGTTGGCGCGGTAAAAACCGCCGTCACATATCGCCATGAGAATTCCTTGTCCTTCGTAGCCAGCTTCGTGGAGCGGCAGCAGGTTGTATAGCGCCAACTGCTCGTCCGTGGGAACACTTTCTGCATGGAGTTGAGTACTTTCGGCAAGAATCTCGGCATGCTTCCGACGGTTTATTCCGAATATGGGTTCCGAATTGTCGCGCGTCATTTCTACGGCTTTGACAAACGATATGCGTGCCACTTGTTCCGCTGTCGTCTCATCCATCTCGCAGGTCACGCCGTTGAACCACCGGCTGCGATGATAAATCTTGATACCCATCCGCCGCAGACTGTCGGTATAGTGTGTGCTTACAGGATAGTCTGCCTGATCGGTCTCAATGCCCCATTTCTGACGTTGTTCCACGGCGCGTGGCGACAACTGGGGCGCTGTCTTTTCAGGCTTATCGACAAAGGATACAAAATAGGCGAATAACAGGATGAATAATTTTATCATGCTCTTAAATAACTATATCGTTTGCAGCCGGATATCTTCTCGTTGTCGGATGTCTTCTTGTAGCCGGATATCTTCTTCGATCTGCTTTCTTAGGGCGTCGAGCGAGTCAAACCGTTTTTCCGGACGCAGGTAGCGAAGCAGTTCGGCTGCTATTTCACGGTCGTAAAGATCCATGTCCAATCCCGGTATATGCAGTTCGATAGATATCGGATTTTCGCCGAGCGTGGGATTGGTGCCGATATTCAGGATGGCGGGTTGTTCGCAGTCTTTTCCCCAACGGGCTGTTACGGCATATACGCCGGGCGGTGGCAACAGTTTGCGCGGTTCGTTCAGCCGGATGTTGGCTGTCGGAAAACCTATTGTCCGTCCTATTCCCCGTCCGTGTACGACGGTTCCGCACAGCGTATAGGGATATCCGAGAAGCCGGTTGGCACGTTCGATGTCGCCTTTTGTAACCGCTATGCGTATCTCGGTCGAACTGATATGTAGCGGCGAACCGTTTTCGTCAAGTTCGTATTCCGGCGCCTGAATGACTTGCACGCCGGTTTGCTGTCCAATGGCTTTCAGTTGCTCCGGATCGGCTATTTGGTCGCTGCCGAAGCGATGGTCATAGCCGACAAGCAGGGCATCCACGTCGTGTTTCTCGTGCAGCAGCTGCATAAACTGTTTTGCAGTAAGCGAACGAATATCAGCAAAGGAGAACACGAGTGCATTCGCATATTGATGCAGATGGCTCTCACGTTCTGATAACGAGCTTAGTAGCCGCGGTTGGTAGCCGAGTTGTAGCACCTGACGCGGGTGTTCGCGAAAGGTGACAATGAGCGGCGTCAATCCGAGTCGTATGGCCTCGTCCCTGAGATATTGAAAGAGATATTGATGTCCTCGGTGTACCCCGTCGAAGAATCCTATGGTCGCAATCTGTCTCACGTGTTACATTCCTGGTGGCGGACCCGGAGGCGGTGTGCCTCCGCCCGGCGGCATTTTGTTCGGCTCAAAGCCGGATTCTATCATCTCCTGCATATGTCCTGCCATGCCTTTTGCTTTCAGGTCGCCCATTCGGTTAACCCGTACGGAGCAGGTTAGCATGAAGTAGGTAGGCAAAGTGTTGTATTTGGAGTAACTGATTGAGTTCTCGCCCACTACCTGCATGATGTTTTTCTTCTGGTTGAGGATGTCGTAGAAATTGAGCGAGAGAGTGACTAAGTTCCAACTCTTGTCTATCGACGCATTGAGTATCACCTCGTTAACGTTGCTTAAGTTGTAACCGTAACGGGCGGTATAGCCGCAGTCGGCGCGGATGGTCCACGACTTAGGCAGGTGAAACTCGATGTCGCCCGTGATATTCCAGTCGAAGACGTTCGACAGACTGTTTTGCGTCAGGTTGTTCTCAGTCCTGCTGTAGGCAAACGCCCCTTTGACACCCACATCTACCAGTTGGTGGGTAAAACGCAGACTCAGATCTTCGCTGACGCGAAGGTTGCCCGTGCTCGACTGCTCGCCCAGCATGAACGTGTTGCTTGCTATCATGGCAGCGATAGCGGCAGCCGACTGCCCGCGTTGTACATACGACACGCGCTGGTTGTAGTTGAGCGATGTACGCGTGTTGAACTGGAACTGTTTCTGCAGGAACGGTATGTTGAACATGAAATCACCGCCGATGTTCCATGGCATGCTATTCGCATTGACAGTTTGTTGATACAGTTTGCCGGTCTCGTCATAAATGGAGTTGTTGACCAGCGCGTCCTTGGTGAAAGAAGCGCTGATACCGGTCATGATACTCGAGAACTGATCGGAATTGAAACGGCTGTACATGAAGCGCAGGTTATGGCGGAAGGCAGGATTCAACGCCAGATTACCCACTGTCTCGTTCATGGCATTCGAGTTGTTGCGAACAGGTTCCAACTGCGTAATGGTCGGTTGTGTTGTTGTTCCGCGGTAGTTGATGCGCGCAAATTCTTTCTTGCCGAACTTGTAGCGGAACTTGACGCTCGGAGCAAAATTCCAAACGGATACCATCGTGTCCCGCAGATAATTCCCGTATTCCGTACGCGAGAAAGTCTGTCCGGCAATGGCACGCAGACCTACCGTCAAGTCGCTCTTCTGGGTAATCCAACGGTAATTGACTTCCAGTTGCTCGCTGTAATAATCGTTCTGCAGACGGTTGCTGTATGTCGAGTCATACGCAAACTGTCCGGCAATGGTGTCCATCGAGAACTGGTCTTTATGACTTCTGCGGTTGCGTCCCGACACTTGCGCCGCTATTTCCAGCAAGTGGTTGGTGCTGTATATGGGTTCTACGTACGAGGCGCGCAACGAGTAGTAGTGACTTGTATTGCCCGAGTTGGTGTATTGCCATACTTGGTTCGTACCAACGGCATGTGTCTGATTATAACCCGTCGTGTTGGCAAACGAGTACTCTCCCTTGACGGTCAGCGATCGCCCTGGCTTGCTGAACTTATAACTGTAAGTCAGTTTCGTGCCGACACTTATGTCGCGTGTCGAGTCAATCTGCGTCTGCGAACCGTGGTTGATCTTTATCGAGTCCCGCCAGTACTCGTATTCTTGTGTGGCGAGTCCCGACTGACTGCCGTAACTCAGTTCGGGCTGGATGAGCAGTTTGTTCAGCGTGTCTATTTGGTACTCCAACTCCATTCGTAGGTTCACGCCCCACGCACGTTTCTGGCTCTCGTTCTGGTGAACGCTGCGGTAGGTGGTCGAGTCGGCATACTCCGTCTTCGTTGACTCGCTTTGTGTATCGTTAAACGAATGGTTTAGTGCCAAATCGCCGCCGAGGAGCAGACTTGTCTGGTTGTCTTTCGGGGTGATCTTGTCGTTCAGATCGACATTCGTGTTCACACCCAGACTCTCGCTCCACGTAATACCGCTGTTCGCATCGTTGCCGAATCCCTTGCGACCTCTGCCCATTAGCACTTCGTTGGTGTTGTTGGCACCTCCGATGATGGTTGTCTGACTCTCGTCGAGCATGAGGTTGGTGAACAGGTTCAGGTTGTAGCGGAAATCGTTGGCGAAGAAGTGCTTCGTTCGATCCCATGGCGTAGCACCGAATGCCGAACTGCCGTAGTTGAACCAGCCTCCGTTGTCCGTCACCATGTCCATGCCAAGACCGCCGGTATATTTGCCAAACAGACCTTTCTTGCGGTCTTTTTTCAGTTTCAGGTTGATGATATGTTCCGATTCGTCATCCTCAAAACCGGTCATCTTGGCGATATCGCTCTTCTCCTCAATGACTTGCACTTTGTCAATCATGTCTGCCGGGATATTCTTGGTGGCAGACTGTATGTCGTTGCCGAAAAACTTCTTGCCGTCGATACGTACGGCGGTGATGGTTTCGCCGTTGACGGTCACGTTGCCTTCTTTATCAACAGTGATGCCGTTCATCTTCTTCAGCAGGTCTTCCACCATGGCATTCTCGCCCATCTTGTAGGCTGTCGTGTTGTATTCTATCGTATCGCCTTTGACGATCATCTCTGCCGCATGGCCTTGCACCTGCACTTCCTTCAGCGTCTGAATGTCTTCTTCCAGCGCGATGCTGCCCATGGCGACATCCGAAGCACGTACCAGCACATTCACTTTCTTGGGCTTGAAACCCACGTTTGAAACCCACAGCGAGTAACTGCCGGCTTTCACGTCGCTCATCACGAACTCGCCTTCCAGCGATGTTTGCATTCCGTGAACCATGGTGCTGTCTTTCCCGTGGTACTTGAACAAACGGATTGTTGCCACCTCAATGGCACTTCCGTCACGCCGGTTCACGACAGTGCCGCTGATGCTGTATTGCGCCATCACCGGACTAACGAACATGGCGCCGGCAAACACCATGCAAAGAATCAATATATATCTGTGCCTTTTCAAATTTTCAAATTCCTAATTTGATTGATACGCTCCTGCATCGGGTTTCGCGGTACGATCCTTTCCCAGACGGTCGGTGGGGTAGAGTTCCGCCACTTCCTGTATGCCGATACCTATCGCCGGACTCACGCTGTCAGGCCTGAAATCGTAGTATTTGTATTCGCGGTATTTGTAATAGTCTTGCACAAACACTGCCGTCGTGTCGCTCTCCTGCCAATACACATTTGCCTCGGCATGAGGTATCCGGAGCGTGTCGCATTTCAGGTAGTTGCCGCGCCATACAGCCGGATAGTACTTGTCAAACGGGGTAGCTACCACCACCTGGTTCTTCAGTGCACCGGTAATGATGCAGTTCTCAAACCCGCATATCGTTTGGGGTGGTTCCTTGCCGAGGTTGTGAATATAGACGGCGGCAACGTCTTCCTTACCTGTGCTGTGGATACGTATGTTGGTGCTGCCGAAATACGATGCAACGGTCGAGTGTACGAAATGATGTTCTCCTCCTTGGCAATAGACGCAGTAGGAGGCGCAGTTGCTGATTTCCGTGTTCACCACCTCGGCATCTGTGTTGATCAGCACCAGTCCGTACGCAGCGTGGTTGTGTATCCGGCAGCCGTTCATCTTCAGCGTGGGCAGCTCTTCCGTGCGTTCGCTCACGCAGTAGAGACCGATGTTGCCGGAAAGGATATCCACGTATTGCAGGTCATAACTGGCTTGTGTTGACTTGTCGGTCTGCAGATACACTCCGTTCCAGCCGCCCGAGGCATAGCGGTAAGGCACCGAGTCAAACAGTTTGTCCAGCCGGTCGCTGCAAATCGTTATGGGCTTGTCTTGTGTACCTTGTGCTGTCACGTCGCCAAGTGCATATATCCCGGCACCTTGGTGCATATACAGCCGCGCACCGGCATCTATGTTCAATTGTCCCACTACAACGGTGTCGTATAGCAGGTATGGTTTCTCTGCCGTGAAATGGTAGGAACTGTAGTCGCTTCTGCGTTCTTTGCTGCGAATGCGAACCACGTCCTGTCCGTAGGCTTCCAGCTGTACACTTTGCGTGGCGCCTGTCTTCAGGTGCAGATTCAATGCGTCCGTCACCCATATGGCGTCTGTTTGGTGCTGGATGTCTATTCCGACATGCACAAAGACGAACAGACTATCGCCTCCGTTGATTTGCAACTGCTTCAACCGGCTTAGGTCGGCTTCGCCATCTACGTTCACGCGAAACCACAGTCCGTTGTCCAGCCATACACGGTCAATCACGATGGCTTCTTTGTTCGGGTTATAGACCATGACTTGCAGCGTGGCACTTGGTTCTTGCGCCTCTTTGCTTGTGAATATCGTGTCAAACCGCACTGTGTCGCGCGAAAACGCTAACCGCAACGTAGGGTCGTCACTCACACGACTCTCCTTACATCCTACGCACGCGAGCGCACACGCGAACATCATAAATATTATATGTATATGTAGTTTGATACGCATTTCAACTCTTAGCTCTTCACTCTTCACTCTTAACTCTTAACTCTTAGCTCTTCACTCTTAGCTTTCGACTATTCAAAATTGAACGTGATCACCAGCTGTCTGTTCAGCAGTTTGCTGATCGACGTGGTGTAAAACACGTCTTGTGGCGGCAGTTCCATACGTCCGTCAGCCGGTGCCAACTGGTTCGCAAAACCGATACGGTATGTCACTTCCGGGCAGAACTTAAACCATCTGAAGTACAGATCCACGCCCGCTCCCACTTCGCAGAAATAGTCCATCAGGTTCAGTAGCACCGGCTTCTCTCTGTCGCGGCTCACGTTGAATGCCACGCCTCCGCCGGCAATCACGTACGGTCGGAAGTTCTTCTCACGTTCCGCCGCCCATTTCAGATAAAGCGGTATATATACCGGAATACTGAGGATATCCACTTTCGAGCCGTTGCCCATGCTGCCTTCCACGTTTTTGCCCGACTCGGTCTTGTAGCGTATCGTGCGGTTCGAGAACTGCATACCCGGCGTACAACGCAGACTCAGATGCCGCGACAGCCGCACATCCGTGATGAAGCCCACATTGAATCCCGGAAGCAGGTCACTCACACGCGCATGATATGTCTCTGTCTCGCCTGTTAGCGGATTGGTAATGGGCAGTTCCGAATCCGTCACGCCGAAACTCATCAGGTTCAGTCCCAACTGAAATCCAAAATGTACCACCCGGTCATCCACGTACGGGTTGTTCTGCGCCTTCGCCCGCGGTATGAGTATCAGCAAGCAAAGTGCGAATAATAATATTTGTTTCCTTTCAATTTTCAATTGTCCATTTTCAATTGTCCATTGTCCATTTCGACGACTAAAAGTCGCTCGTTCCGTTTCCGCTATCGTCCATTTCATCGCCTCCGCCCATGTCGTCCATTCGGTTGCCGCGACGGCGGTTCTGGTTTCCGAAGTTATATGTCAGCGTCAGGCTGATCGAACGTGAGTGCCAACGGTTCTCCGAGAACTGCCAGAAGCCGTCGCCCCATGTCGTATTCCTCCGCGCACGCGAATCCAACAGGTCGCGTACGTTCAGCGCCAGCGCCAACTGTTTGTTCAGGAACGTGTGCCTTAGTCCGATATCTATCGAGTAGCTGTGGCTTGTCGTTCCTTGTGCCACGACGCGCGGGCTGCGGTAGGCGCCGGTGATTTGCCCCGTGAAGTTTTTGGTGAACATAAACTGCGCATTCACTCTCACCGACCCGGCAAAGATGTTTTGCGACGGCAGTTTCACAGGTATCACTTCGCCCAAGTGGGTAATGGTCTCATCCACTGCAGCGATGTTGTTCCAGTAGAAATTGGCACTGGTCGTCAGTTGCAGTATCTCGCCGAACAGTTTGTTCTTCGCCACCACTTCGATACCCAGTTCCTGTCGCGTCGCTACGTTCAGATAGGTGTTTTTCATCACCGTTCCGTCCATGTACTTCACGTTCTGCACGGCGCCTTCCCGGTATTTCCAGAACACACCGGCGGACAGCGTGTGTCGCTCCCAGGTCTTCAGGTAGTTCAGCTCCAGGTTGTTCGAATAGGCGGGCAACAGATCCACGTTACCATAACTGATATTCGTGCTGTCCGAGAAGTTCATTCGCGGGTTGATCTGATGTCCCCACGGACGGTTCACGCGGCGTGTGTAATTCAGTTGCAACTCATGGCCGTTGCCGAAGTCATAACTGATATACGCACTCGGAAAGACTTGAAAATAAGCCGTATCTTTCTTGTTTGGGTAGGCGGCATAGGCATCCTGTTCTGTACCCGTTGCATCTTTATAGGTTGATTCCAGATGGCGCATGTAGTACTCGCCGCGCAATCCTACCTGTATCGACAGTTTGTCCCAAAAACGGTTGCCGTACGTGATGTATATCGCATGGTTTTGCGTCAGGCTGTTGAAGCCCGTGTAGTACGCAAACAGTTCGTCGATATGCGAACCGTCCTTGCGGTTGTTGTGTGCATCAGCCAGGCTGTTGCCCCAACTGCGCGTATAGTCGTATCCTGCCTCCAATCGGCTCATCGGCGTCGGTTTCCACTCATAATCCGCTTTCACCTCTATCGACTGATCCTTGCTCTCGCTGCTCTGGTCCTGATAAGTCGTGTCGGCTCCTTCTATCTGCGTGTAGTCAGTCCATTGGTTCCAACCGAAGTTGTTGTATGTCCCGCTCACCATCAGCTGGTGGTTGTCCAGTTTGAACGTGTAGTCCAATGTCACGTTGCCGCCCGGGTGCGAACCCGTGCCACTCTGGTCACGTGTGTACTCGCGCATCGTCTTGCCCGTCGGATCGGTTAGCAGGAACGTACGGTGATTCGTGTTCACGCCTTTGAACACTTTCGGGTCACTTACCATCCCAAAGCCGCTCACACCCAAGGTGTGCCCTTCTGCCAGACGGAAGTTCAGTCCCGCTCTCGCAAACATGCCGCCACCGCGGTGTGACTGCTGACCTTCCTGCACCAAGTGGCTCTGTATCAGCGTCGAGTCCAGCACCTTGCTGCCGGTGCCGCTCAGGTTGTATCGGTCTGTCGTGCTACCGCCGTTGCTGGTGTGGTAACGATAGCCCACGTTGAAATAGCCATCTACCACGCCCGAATTGAAGTTGATGTTAAATCCTACGTTTGCTCCCGGAGGCGTGGTCCACGGAGCTGCCAACGAATAGTCCAGTCCGGCTGTCACCGAACCGTAGTAACCCGCTTTCCGGTCTTTTTTCATCACCAGGTTGATAATACCCGACGTACCTTCCGGTGAGAATTTGGCACTTGGATTCGTGATCACTTCTATCTTCTCCACCGTTCCGGCCGGCATCTGTTGCAGCACTTGGCCGCGGTTCTCTGCCGTCAGTCCGGCGGGCTTGCCGTTAATCCATATCTCCACGTCTTCCGAGTTCCGCAGACTGATCGTTCCCTCCTGATCCACATCCACCGACGGGATGTTCTCCAGCACGTCCGTCACGCTGGCTCCGGCAGATGCGATGTTCTGATCCACGGTGAACACTTTCTTGTCCAACTCGAATTTCATCGAACTGGCTTGCCCTACCACCTCCACTTCTTTCAGCGTCTGCGTATCTTCTTTCAGTCCGAGTCGGCCCAGGTTCAAGTCCTTGCCGCTCAACGTGAAGTTTTTGGTTAACGTGTGATAGCCCATGAAGCTGATTGTCAGCACATATTGCCCGTTCTTAAGACCGGTGATACGGAACATTCCTTCCGAATCAGTCACCGTCCCTTCCACGGGTGTCGTGCTGCCTTGCTTGGTCACCACCACATTGGCGAAGTCAATGATGTCACCGGATTCTTTGTCTATTACTTTGCCGGTCACCACATTCTCCGCCCATATACTCATGGCAGTTAACACAATAATCAATATACTCGCAATCCGCTTCATTAAAAAATATTCTTTAATCTTTATTCTTTGTTTATGCCTTTTGATGATATATTGGATATGTTTTCGGCTCCGGAGCCACTCCGGTTTTTTGACTTTTTTGGAAGATTATTGTTTTTGATAAAAAATATTTTTTGTATTTATCTCCTTTGAATGATTGAACCTCTTGGAGGTGTAGGATTAGATGTTAAAGCGGCATGGGAGCTTGCTCGCGATGGCGATTTAGCAGCTAAGCATACATATTGCATAGCAATAAATCATTCAAAGGTATTTTTTATATTTTTTTCTATCAATAATCTTTTTTTCGAATTTTTTTGGTTATATAAATCTATATCATTCAAAAGGGTTTTATTTGTTTTTTCAATCTTCAAATCTTCAAATTTTCAAATCTTCGAATTATGTAATATCCAACTTACCGCTTCCGCATACCCGTCTGTTCCATGTCCTATAATACTATGCGCACACACATCTGTCAGCATACTCACTTGTCGGAACGCTTCCCGTTTCCGTATATCGGATATATGCACTTCCACGACCGGCACCTCGCATTCCTCCACCGCATCCCGTAGCGCCACACTCGTATGGCTATATCCCCCCGCATTCAGCACTACACCGCCGAAGTCTGATGGCTGATGGCTGACAGCTGAATCAATTTGTCCATTGTCCATTGTCCATTGTCCATTGATTGATTGTATCCAGTCGATCAACTCTCCCTCATGGTTCGACTGTCGATATACGAAATGCACCTCCGGCCACTTCTTTTGTATTTCCAACAAAATCTGTGCCATCGTCTTCGTTCCGTATATCTCCGGCTTCCTCGTCCCCAGACGATTCAGATTCGCCCCATTCAGTATTAGTATCTTCATAAGTCTGTCAACGTAGTGGTCTATCAGCGAAGCGGTCTATCAGTGCAACGGTCTATCAGCGAAGCGGTCTGTTAGCGGGCTCCATTGACCGCTAATAAGAACTCATCATTGTCCTCTGTCCGCTCCATGTAGCTCTTCAGCTTGTCCATGGCTTCGGTGCCGTTCATGTCGCTTAGTTGTTTGCGTATCTGCCACATGCGCGTCAGCACGTCTTGCGGCAGCAACAGGTCGTCTCTTCGTGTACTCGATGCAGGGATATCCACGGCGGGGAAGATACGTTTGTTGGCCAACTTGCGATCCAGCTGCAGCTCCATGTTACCTGTTCCCTTGAACTCCTCGAATATCAGGTCGTCCATCTTGCTTCCGGTCTCTGTCAGGGCGGTGGCGATGATGGTCAGCGAACCGCCGAACTCGATGTTACGGGCTGCACCGAAGAAGCGTTTCGGTTTGTGTAGTGCTTGGGCTTCTACGCCGCCCGACAGCACCTTACCGCTCGACGGAGCCACCGTATTATAAGCGCGCGCCAGACGCGTGATAGAGTCGAGTAGGATCACTACGTCGTGTCCGCTCTCCACCAGTCGTTTGGCTTTCTCATGCACGATATTCGCCACTTTCACGTGGTTCTCGGCGGGCTCGTCAAACGTCGATGCAATCACTTCCGCATTCACGCTTCTCGCCATGTCGGTCACTTCTTCCGGACGCTCGTCAATC
>JAFPJV010000086.1 GCA_017425065.1 Paludibacteraceae bacterium | reverse complement strand
TCTACGATAGATTGCAGGTTTCATAATTTTGTCCTCCAAATTTAGTTAAACATTGTTTAACGTAGCTTGCGTAGTTTACGTTGTTGGCGTAGTATGCGTAATTGCGTTTTCACCCTAACAAAGGCAAATTATGTGCCAACCCTAAAATCCCTGCCAATATGTCCATCTTTCGTGCCAAATTGTCCGTCTTCTGCCATTTTGTCCATTTCTTTTTCCGGCTCCAATAATTGTTTCTTGCGGTTGAGGCCATAGGCATAGCCGCCTAAGGTGCCGTTTGCGACTGCATTTACTCGACGACGAAGAGTTGTCGGAGTTTGCTGTGTGTTTTGCGGATACTTTGTGTAAAAAAGGCGCAAATATGATAAATTCTGGCGAAAAAAGCAAAATAAATGCAAAAAAATGCACGGAAAATTTGGTCAGTTCAAAAAAAAGCAGTACCTTTGCGCCAAAATTACACAAACATACAAAAACAACGCCATTATGAAGAACGATTTTCGTAAAACAGCGACCGGTTTTGAGTACGACTATCCACGTGCTGCGATGACAGCCGATTGTGTCATTTTCGGTTTTGACGGACAAGAACTGAACGTGCTGCTCATCAAGCGCGGAATAGAACCCTATCTGGGTCGATGGGCATTCCCGGGCGGTTTTCTCCGCATGGACGAGACGATAGAGGCGTGCGCATCGCGCGAACTAAAAGAGGAAACCACGCTCGAGCGCGCGTATATGACGCAGTTTGGCATCTACTCGGACGTGGAGCGTGACCCGCGCGGACGCGTTATAACGACGGCTTTCTATGCGCTGATACCGATGACGGCCGTGCGTG
Source organism: Paludibacteraceae bacterium (assembly GCA_017425065.1). Classification (GTDB taxonomy): domain Bacteria; phylum Bacteroidota; class Bacteroidia; order Bacteroidales; family Paludibacteraceae; genus Colicola. The sequence continues at coordinate 23,681 of JAFPJV010000086.1, read as the reverse complement.
GTGAGGACGATGCAGCCGAAGCGAGGTGGTTCCCGATTCAGCAGGTGCCGACACTGGCTTTCGACCACGACCATATCTTGCGCGATGCCATCAACCACCTGCGCGAAGACCTGCACTTCCGTCCAATAGGATTCGAGCTGCTGCCGGAGAAATTCACCATTCCGCAACTGCAACGACTATACGAAGCAATCCTGGGTGTGCATTTCGACCGGCGCAACTTCATGAAGAAGATAGTCGCTACCGGCATTCTGGAAGCCACGCCGGACAAGGAAGAACCGCAAGGGCATCGTCCGGCCACGTACTACTCGTTCAATCAGGAGCGCTACAACCAATTCAAATCAAAGAACAACTTTAACATCGAATTTTAAGATTATGGAAACAACAGCTAAAACACAGGTTTACAACCTCGTCATTCTCGACAAGTCCGGCTCGATGGAGTCGATTCGCAAAGAAGCCGTTGACGGCTACAACGAAACACTCGGTACGATACGTGCTGCGCAACTCAAGCACCTGGACGCGCAGGAACATTTCGTCTCGCTCGCGGCTTTCTGCGGTTGCGGGATAGAGATGATATACGACAAGACACCGATCAAAGATGCCGACAAACTGCAGCCGGAGCAGTACGAACCCTGTTGCCGCACGCCGCTGTTTGATGCCATCGGTTCGACGATCAAACGCCTGAAACACGACATAAAGGACATCGAAGATGCGGCCGTTCTTGTGACCATCATCACCGACGGACAAGAGAACGCATCCACGGAATGGACCGGCGCGGCAATCAAAAAACTGATTGACGAATGCAAGCAGGACGGATGGATGTTTGCCTTCATCGGTGCGGGCGAAGAGGTGCTGCAGGTGGCTTCTACCATCTCGATCACCAATACCGTCAATTGGCAGAAGACGCATCAGGGCACGCAGATCATGTTCTCCGTGTCGAACGAAGCGAGCGGGCGTTTCTATGACAAGATGGCTTCGGCGGACAGCAAACATGCGTCGATCGAAGACCGCAGGAGATTCCGCCGCCAGTTTGCGGAAGAGTATTTTGACAGAGACAAGAAGTAGATTTGAGTAAAAATAACAAGAGAATTGAGTAAAAAATGCAGAAGATTTGAGTAAAAAGTGCAAGAGATTTGAGTAAATATTTGTATATGTCAGGAAAAAGCAGTAAATTTGCAGCCGCTTATGGATGAGAGACATTACGTATATCAGCAAGCGACGATTGATTTCGTGACCGCTGCGGCGCAGACTTGTCTGCTATTAGAGCATGCACAGGAAACAGATCGTGAGGAGTTTATGGAGCAGATCATGCGTCTGCTGCCCCTGCTATACCTGCGCACACGCATGTTGGCACCCACAGAACCCGAACTGGACGGCGAGATGCAGCAGTTCGTTACGGAAGAAGACTATCACTACGTGCGCTTTGGCGTCAGCCGGTTGCTCGGTTCGGACGACACCTACCTGAGCGTGCTGACCGATAACAACCGCTACACCGACGAGCCCTGTACCGCCTCTATATCGGAAGACTTGGCGGACATCTATCAGGAACTGAAAAACATGGCGGCCAGTTTTCAGACCGGACAAGAAGCCGTGATGAACGATGCCGTCTATGAATGTCGTCGGCAGTTTGACGAACACTGGGGGCAGAAATTGCTGAATGCGATGGCTGCGTTGCACGCAATTTGAAGATTTGAAGATTATTTTATTTAATCAAAAAAAATACAAAAAATATTTTGGGGAGTGAAGGAGTGAAGGAGAATCAATACATACATCGTATTTCGAAGGAGTTGGTTCAGTGGATGCCTCTGGCGAAGTTTGAGGGGGACGTGATCGTTGTGGACCGCGAGGAGCAGGTGGATGAAGCCGTTGCTTATCTGAGCCAACAGCGAGTGATAGGCGTGGATACCGAGTCGCGCCCCAGCTTCAAGCGCGGCGTGCATTATCCGACCGCATTGGTTCAGATCTCGACGGAAGAACGATGCTACCTGTTCAGGCTGACGCATATCGGTATGCCTCAAGCGCTCGCCGACCTGTTTGCCAATTCATCTGTGCGCAAAGTGGGACTGGCTTTCCGCGACGACATCAACGGTCTGCGACGCCGACGCGACTTCCGTCCGCGCAACTGCATCGACCTGCAGTCGATCGTTGGCAAATACGGCATACTGGACCTGGGGCTGCAGAAGATGTTCGCTATCTGCTTCGGCAAGAAGATATCCAAGTCGCAGCAGTTGACCAACTGGGAGAACTCGCACCTGACGCCCGAACAAGCACGCTATGCCTCTACCGACGCGTGGGCTACGCTGCTCATCTATTTGGACCTGATGGCAACACGGCCGCTGCCCCCAAAAGAAGCCGAGGCACTGCGGCTCGCCGACCTGGAACAGCAGCGGCTGCACCAGCAAGAGGTGATTGCTCAGCGGGAAAAGACACCCCCCGACCCCCTCTCAAAGGGGGAGACAGGAGTGGCTCCGGAGCCGGATATGTGATTTCAAATTTATGATTTATATGAAAAAAACTATTCTTTTTTTGATAGGGCTGATAGTAGCCTTGGGCGCGGAAGCCAAGATAAAATACGTCTTCTACTTCATTGGCGACGGCATGGGCACCAACCAGGTGCTGGCTGCCGAGATGTATCGTGCCGAACTGGCAGGTGGCATCGGACGTGTGCCGACCTGCATGAGTCAGTTTCCCGTCTCGGGACAGATAAGCACTTACTCCGCCAGCAACGGCATCACCGATTCGTCGGCTGCCGGTACGTGCCTGGCTACGGGCAAGAAAACCAACAACGGCACTTTGGGACTCGGTCCGAAAGGTGACACGCTGCGCACCATCGCCGAACAACTCAAGCAGGAGGGCTGGAGCATCGGCATCATGACCTCGGTGGCTATCGACCACGCCACGCCCGGTGCGTTCTACGGCCATGACGAGAATCGCAACCATTACTACGAGATAGGTCAGCAACTGATCCGCAGCGGATTCGACTTCTTCGGCGGTGCGGGTTTTCATTACCCGCAGGGCAAGGAAAATGACAAGGCGCAAAACTTGTACGACCTGGCTGCCCGCGCCGGCTATAGCATCGTGCGGACATACGACGATGCACAACGTCATCTGAAGGACTCGCTGATGATCATGATTCAGCCGGGTGACACGGGCAAGGTGCACAGCGACTGCATCGGCTATGCCATCGACCGTCACACCGAGAACGCCACGCTCAAGCAGATCGTCTCGACGGCTATCCCCTTTCTGGAGCGCAAGCAGAAACCGTTCTTTATGATGGTGGAGGGTGGCATGATCGACTATGCGTGCCACGGCGACGACGGACGCACGGCTATCGACGAGGTGTGGGCGATGGACGAGGCACTGGAAGTGGCTTACCGCTTCTATCTGCGTCATCCGGACGAGACGCTGATCGTCGTTACCGCCGACCACGAGACAGGTGGCATGGCACTGGGTAACTCCGACTATACGCTCAACCTGCAAGTGCTGCAACACCAGCAGTGCTCGTCATGGGTGCTGAGCGATAAGTTCACACAGTTGTTCGAGCAGGAGACACCCACGTGGGAGCAGGTGCAGCAGATTTGGCGCGAGCAACTCGGCTTCTGGGGCGCTGTGTCCATCACGGAGGATGAGGAAGCTGAACTGCGTGCCGCCTATGACAAGGCTGCCCGTCGCGAGGGCGAAGACACCAAGACGATGTATAAGAATATCAACCAGTTAGGCAGCTTAGGCATAGATATACTGAATCGCAAAGCCAAATTAGGTTGGACGAGCCGTGCCCATACCGGCCATGCCGTGCCAGTGTTTGCCGTAGGCGTGGGTGAAGAATTGTTCACCGGTTGGCACGACAACACGCAGATGGTGCCGCTTATTCTTGAGGCGATTCAGCAATCTGCTGCAAAGCGGCAGAAATGTCGTCGTTAGGCAGTCGCAACTGATACAGACCGGCACGTATCTTCTCCACCGTCCAGCGGTTTAGCAGATAATGATCATGTACGTACGCGCGGCAGAAACGCGCGGTGTTAAGGTAGTCGTGCTCTTCCAAGTGGGCGAGTATCTCGCGTTGTGTATCGCCGTCAGCCCCCCACTGATAGAGTTTCTGACGCACCTGCAGCGGACAACGTTCCGCTCGCGCACAATAATGCTCCGCCTTAGCGCGCAATTCGTCCGTAGAGTATTCTTTTCTTTCCATAACTGTCTGGTAGGATAGTAATGTCGGTATAGCCGTTCTCCTGCATCATGGCTGCGGTCTGCCCGGCATAACGCGGATTGATCTCGAAGAAGAGCCACTCCGCCCGCTTGAGTTCGGCGATGCGGCGATAGAAACGCAAGGGGTCGTCGTCGGGCACAAACAGGGCGCTGTGCGGTTCGTACGCCAGCACGTTGCGGTCCATGTCGCGGCGCTCGCTCTCCGCGATATACGGCGGATTGGAGACCAGGATATCGTAGGTCGGGATGTCGTCGTTCAGTATGTCGGCTTGCAGCCAGTTGACCTCCAAGCCGTTGCGGCGGCCATTCTCGCGCGCCACGTCCAGTGCCTCGGCAGAGATGTCCAGACCGGTCACCGTCCATTCGGGATGCAGCTTCTTCAGCGCCAAGGCGATGCAGCCGGTGCCGGTACCCACGTCAAGACATTTACCATTTGTCCATTTACCATTTACCATTTGGTTTATTGTTTCGACCAGTTCGGCGGTTTCGGGACGGGGAATGAGGGTGGCCGGAGTGACTTTCAGGTCGAGTCCGAACCATAAACAATGCCCGAAAATGTACTGAATCGGCTCTTTTTGCAACAAACGTGTCACAATTGTTTGCATATCTCGCGAAAAAGTAGTACTTTTGCAGTCGGTTAGCAACTGCGTACGGCTGAGACCGGTGGTTTCCTCCACGATCCACCATGCCAACGCACGTGCCTCGTCCGCGGGATAGGCGACCTCCAATTGGGATTGGAGATGGGATATTTGAGATTGGATATCGGACATGTTTTTTGTTTTACGCTGCAAAATTACAAAAAATAAATGGAATACGCAAATTTTATAGCACGTTGTATCGAAATTGCCCGTCGTGGCGAGTATTATGTGGCGCCTAATCCGATGGTAGGTGCGGTGCTGGTAGATGCCGAGGGCAACATTCTGGCGGAAGGATGGCACGAAAAATACGGCGAAGGACATGCGGAGGTGAATTGCTTTCGGCAAGTCGAAAGCAATGGACAATGGACAATGGACAATGGACAATGGACAAAGAATTACAAGGATTGTACGTTGTTTGTCAGTCTGGAGCCGTGCAGCCACTACGGCAAGACGCCGCCTTGCGCCAAACTGATCATCGAAAAGGGTGTCGGACGCGTGGTAGTGGGTATGCTCGACCCGAATCCGCTGGTGGCAGGTCGCGGCGTACAGATGCTGCGTGATGCAGGTATCGAAGTGGTGGTCGGCGTGATGGAAAAGGAGTGCCGCGAACTGAACAAACGCTTCCTCTGTCTGCACGAGAAACACCGTCCGTACGTCGTACTGAAATGGGCACAGACAGCGGATGGATTCGTTGACCGAATCCGGACAATGGACAATGGACAATGGACAATGGACAATGAACACCTGAACGGGGCATTGGCGATATCGACGCCGGAGACGAAGCGGTTGGTGCATAAGATGCGAGCGGAGAACATGGCTATCATGGTGGGCACACGTACCGTACTGCTTGACAACCCGCGTCTGCTCACCACGCACTGGGAGGGACGCAATCCTATCCGCGTCACGCTGGATCGCCACGGCGTCATACCCAAAGACGCACGTATCCTGTCGGACGAGGCGGAGACAATCGTGTATAGAGACCGAACGGAATGGCCGTTTGTGCTCTCTGACCTGGCAGGGCGGGGCATTCATTCCGTGCTGGTAGAGGGCGGCACGACGCTACTGAACCATATCCTCGAGACCGGTATATGGGACGAAGCGCACATCGAAGTAGCGCCAGAACTGACGCTGGACGAACCCGGCGTAGCGGCTCCCACCTTGCTGCAGGACGCACTCGCCAAACCGACCGACTGGAACCTGACGAAAGAGCAAGTGGACGGGCATAATCTATACACGCTCCGAAGATAATGTGCGTTTTTAGTAATAAAAACACACAAAAATTTGCATATGTCAGAAAAAAGCAGTACCTTTGCCCCGAATTAGCCTGATACAACAGCAAATAACAGAAATATCATACTATGTACGACGAAAGAATCGAAGGCCTGATCAGCGCTGCATTGGCTGATGGCGAATTAACAGAGAAAGAGAAACAAATCCTATTCAAGAAGGCGCAAGCCGAGGGTATCGACCTGGACGAGTTTGAGATGGTGCTGGATGCCCGCTTGGTAGAACTGAAGAAAGCCGAGAAGGCCGCCGAGGCAGCCAAATCGGCTCCGAAATCGAACAAGTACGGCGACGTGCGCAAGTGTCCCAACTGCGGTGCTATGGTGCCTTCGCTGGCCGGCACGTGTCCGGAGTGCGGCTATGAGTTCTCGGGTATCGAGGCCAACTCCTCGTCCAAGAAACTGGCGGAGCAGATTCTGGAATGCTTCAGCAACGAGAAGCGCTCGGTGATCATCGAGACTTTCCCCGTGCCGAACACCAAGGCTGACTTGTTTGAGTTCCTGACGGCTATCCAACCGCGTATGCGTGACGTGAGCGACCCGCTGTCAGCCGCCTATCTGAAGAAGTACGAAGAGTGTATCAATAAGGCGAAAGCAACGTTCCCGACCGATCCAAACCTGCGTCCGTTTATCGAGACGTTTGAGGAGGAGAAGAAGGTCCTCAAGCGCAAACACTCCACTCACGCATTCTTCGCGTGGTTCGGAAGGCATAAAGTGCTGACGGTATTCTTGGTGCTGTTCCTGATAGGTCTGCCGGGTGCCATTATGGACATCATCAAGGAGAATCGTGCCGATCAAGCCAAGGAAGATGCTATAGAGCGTGTGGAGAATGCTATCAAAAGTGAGGATCAGGACGAAATCATGGCCGCCCTGAAGGAGGCGCCGAAGATAGAGAAGGAGAAAGCGAACAACTGGGTAGTGCGTCTGCTGGAAGATGGCCATTTGGACGAAGCTCTGTATCTGTATGAGAAGCGTTGCAAAGAGCCTTCGACCTACCGCAACGACGAAGCCTGCAAGGCGCTCTATGCCGCACTGATTGACGCCGAGCGGATGGACGAGGCGTGGAAATACGTGGAACTGACCGACCCCGACGAGAACGGCATTGCCAATGTGGATGACGTAAAGAGATACATGACGGACGTGGTGGAGCATTACTGCAAGCAAGGCAAGAAGGACGAGGCACGCCAGTTCGTAAAAGAGCATCTGGTATGGTATATCAACAACATCGACAACAATGCCGAGCTCGGTGCTCAGGACAAAAAGGACTATGGATCAGATGCCATCAACAAGCAGATGACCAAACTCATCAACAACTATTAATGCAACAATATTAACCCTCAAAAACATATTTGCCATGGGACTTTTCAGTAGTAAAAAAGAAGGCGGATTGATGGATGTCATCCGCTGCGACGAGGAGAATTACCTCGTATGGAAATGGAGACCTGCCGGACAGGAGATCAACGACACCAAGAAAGAGAACTCGATCCGTTGGGGCAGTTCGCTGCGTGTGAAAGACGGCGAGATGGCTGTCTTTGCCTATAAGAAAGACGGAGGCCAGGTGATGGACTTCATTCAGGGTCCGTATGACGGTTTTCTGAAGAGTGACAACTTCCCCGTGCTGACCAGCATCGTGGGACTTGGCTGGGGAGGCTCATCACCCTTCCAGGCCGAGGTATATTTCTTCAACCTGCAGAGCAACAACCAGATCAAGTTTGCCGTGCCTTACTTTGACGTAGCCGACCCACGTTTTCTGGACTTCACGGTGCCCGTAGCCGTTCGCGGTACACTCACCTTTAACTTGACCGACGTGCCTCAGTTTATCAAACTGAACCGCCTGGTAGATTTCGACTTGGAGAAATTCCGCGAGCAGATACTGAGTATGGTCAAGAAGTTCGCCAAGAACTACGTTACCAACTGCCCTGCCGAACAGGGTATCTCGGTGCTGCAACTCGAACGTAAGATCGAGGACATCAACGACAAGATGCAAGAGCGTCTGGCTCCGCAACTGAACGACGACTTTGGTATCAACCTCAAACGTCTGGATATCAATGCTATCGAGATAGACAAGGAGAGTGAAGACTATGCCGAGTTTGTACATGCTACCAAGGAGCAGCAGAAGATTCAGGCCGAGCAGATCGGTCGCCGTGCTCAGATCGAGACCGACATCTTTGCCGAGCGCGGACACTTGCAGGCCGAGAGCCAGTTCATCCAGGCTCACGCCATCAACAAGCAAGCCGAAGTACTCGGTGCAGCTGCCGAAAACCTGGGCCAGATGGGTGGCGCCATGGGTGGCGGCGGCGAAGGTGGCGGCATGAATCCCATCGGCATGATGATGGGTATGGGTGTTGCTGCCGGTATGGGTACGCAGATGGCCGGCATGATGGGCAACGGCATGAATGCCATGAACCAGGCCGTTCAGCAACCGATGCAACCGCAGATGGCTCCGCCGCCAATGCCGGGTGCAGTAAGCTATATGCTGGCTATCAGCGGACAGCAGTACGGTCCGTACAGCCTGCCACAGTTGCAACAGATGGTAGCCGGAGGACAACTGACCGGTGAGACCTTGGTATGGTGCCAGGGTATGGCTGCCTGGGAAGCCGCTTCGTCGCGTCCCGATTTGGCACCGCTCTTCGCACCCGCTGCACCGCCGGTACCGCCAACGCCTCCGACACCGCCGACACCGCCCGTTCCGCCTACGGCATAATGTTTTAACTTCTAATCTATCCGATTGATATGAAAATTCGACTTGTTCCAAGCATTATTGCGGTGGCTATATGCGCCCTGTTGGCTTTCGGAATGTATAGAGGATGTCGCGCAGAGCATATGCAACTCGTTGTGGCTATCTGCGGCGGACTGAGTCTGCTGCTGACGATAGGCACTATCCTGGGCGTCAGCTTCGAGCGTTCGCGCACTTCGATCAACGTGAAATCCGTTTCGGGCATCTTTGCCCTCCTAATGCTGGCGATGAATATCATCTTCTGCTGCATGAGCAGTTTCTCTCTGACGCTGTATGTCATTCTCAGCGGTTTGGCATTGCTCATCTGGCTGTTGGTGGCCTACAGCATCGTCCGTACAGGTGAAAATGTGAACTGATTAAAGATCGGTTTTTAGAGCAGGAAAGTGCAGCTATCAAGCTGCGCTTTCTTTGTTTTTTACGGCTAAACCGTGAAAAATTGACGAAATATTTGCGTATGTGCAAAAAAAGCCGTATCTTTGCAGGCTGTTTTATTTGTTTGCACAAATAATCCTGCAAAAAACACGAAGATAATCTATGATGAAAATGAGATATACTATATTGGCCGTGCTGGCGTTGATAAGCGTCGGGCTGGCGGCTCAGGACAATGTCATTGACGAGGTGGTATGGATTGTCGGTGACGAGGCTATTCTGCGTAGTGAAGTGGAAGAGGAGCGCCTTCGTGCCGACTATGAGGGGCAGGAGATATACGGCGACCCGTACTGCGTCATTCCCGAGCAGATGGCGATCCAGAAACTCTTCCTCCATCAGGCCGAATTGGATTCCATTACCGTCAACGAATCCACCGTCAGCCATCAGGTGGACATGCGTATCAACTATTACATCTCGCAAATCGGCTCGAAAGAGAAGATGGAGGAGTATTTCCGCAAGACGACTTCGGAGATCCGCGAGGAGATGATGACGGCAGTCCGAAACCAGATGATTATCCAGCAGATGCAAAACAAACTGACGGAGAACATCAAGCCCACTCCGGCCGAGATACGCCGTTTCTACAAGTCGCTGCCGCTGGATTCGCTGCCCATGATGCCAGCGATGGTGGAGGTGCAGATCATCAGTTTTGAACCCATGGTGCCTTTTGAGGAAACGGAGCGTATCAAGTCGCAACTGCGTGATTTCACCGAGCGTATCACGTCCGGCAAATCGCAGTTCTCGATGTTGGCGCGTATGTACTCGGAGGACACCGAGTCGGCGAAGCGTGGCGGTGAGTTGGGCTTTGTGGGGCGCGGTCAACTGGTGGACGAGTTTGCCGAGGCGGCTTTTGCGCTGAACGACCCGAAGAAAGTGTCGCGCATCGTGCATACCGAGTACGGCTACCATATCATCCAGCTCATCGAGAAACGCGGCGACCGCATCAACTGCCGCCATATCCTGCTCCGTCCGCGCGTGTCGGAGGAGGACAAGACGCGTTCGCTCGCCCGCTTGGACTCCATCAAACTGGAGATTGACAGCAGCCGTCTCGACTTCAACAAGGCCGTTATCCGTTTCTCGCAGGACAAGAGCACCGTGATGAATGCGGGCGTGATGATCAATCCGGCCACGGGTTCCAGTTCCTTTGAGTACAAAGACCTGCCGCCCGAGATAGCCAAACAGGTGTATAACCTGAATGAGGGCGAGATTTCTGCGCCGTTCGTCATGATGGATGAGACGAAAAACCGCGAGGTATGTGCCATCGTGCGCGTCAAGCACAAGACGGATGTGCATCGTGCCAACCTGGAAGACGACTTTCAGATGATTCGTCAGATGCTGGAGCAAAAACTCTCGCGCGAGTTTATCAGCAACTGGATTCGGAAAAAGCAGGAAACCACGTATGTGCAAATCGACCCGAGCTGGTCGCACTGCGACTTCCAGTATCCGGGTTGGATACATGAATGATTTGAAGATTTGAAGATTGCGTAGGGCGATACCGATCATATTGCTGCTCCTTGTAGTCTTGACGACTGCATGGGGCATAGCGGAGACTGCCAAACGGCAGCCCCGGAGTCAGGCTGCTACCGCTTCCGCTAAAGCCGATTCGTCGCGCGCTGGCGGAGAACGTCTGATTCGTCTGCTTCATTCCGACAGCCTCAGTTACGACGAGCAGAAAACCGTCGGTCTGAAAATATTGCGCGGCAATGTCGTTTTCCGTCATGATGATGCGTTGCTCTATTGCGATTCGGCGTATTTCTATGAGCAACAGAACTCGCTGGACGCGTATGGCAGGGTGCGTATGTTGCAAAGCGACTCGGTCATGGCATATGGGGAGATGCTGTTCTACGACGGCAATACCCGCGTGGCGCGGCTGAAAGGGCATGTGCGTCTTGTGCATAAGTCCTACACCGTCACCCATCTGGCTGCCGATAGCGTTGTCTATGACCGTAACAGAGGTGTTGCTTATTACGAGCGGGGAGGCGTCATCCGCGATGAGTTGAACACCTTGCGTTCCGTGCGAGGAGAATATACGCCCGGGCAACACCAGTCGGTTTTCTATGACAATATCCACCTCACTCATCCCAATTTTACACTCGAAGCCGACACGCTCTACTACAACACCAGCAACCATATCGCCCAACTCCAGGGACCGACCAATATCGACTATCAGGATTCGACGCATATCTATAGTACCGCCGGTTGGTACAACACGCAGACCGAGCAATCGATGCTGCTCCGGCGCTCCATCGTCACGCATCAGAGCGGACAGACCATGACCAGCGACACCATTTTCTACGACAAGCGCAACAAGTTCGGCCGCCTCTTCGGACAGATGCACCTGACGGACTCGGCGCAGCAGAAAACGCTCTACGGCGAATATGGTGAAATGTGGGAAAAAGACAAACGCGGTTATGCCACCAAGAAAGCGCTGCTCGTCGATTGGTCGGACTCGGTGTGGACATATATCCATGCCGACACGCTTCGAACGGAAGACAAACCGTATAAGATACAGCTCATTACGCCGGCCAAGGACTCTACGTTGGCGGCCGACACCGCCTATCTGGACACTGTCACCAACTGGATTCGTGCCTATCGTCATGTGCGTCTCTACCGAAGCGACGTACAGAGTGTATGCGACTCGCTCAGTTGGCTCGACCGCGATTCCGTGCTGCGTCTGTACTACGATCCGATATGTTGGCAGGAAGCCATGCAGATATCGGCCGACAGTTCGCAGATATATATCAAGAATGGCAGTGTCGAACGTATCTGCGGACAGGGCAGTGCTATGGCTGTCAAGCACGAGGTGAAGCAGTACTACAGCCAGTGTGGCGGCAAGGATATGACGGCGTATGTGGAGAATGATACGATTCGGCGGATCGATGTGAATGCCAATGCCCGCACTATTTTCTTCCCGAAGGAAGACGATGGTTCATATCTGGGTATGAATACAACGGAGTCCAACTTTATCAAGGTCTTCTTCGTCAATCAGGAAGTGGATCACTCGGTCTTCACGTCTCAGTCGCAGAGTACGTTGTATCCGTTGGACAAGATACCGGCTGGCAGCGATCAGTTGAGCGGCTTCTTCTGGGCGGACGCAGAGCGTCCCAAACGTCCGGGTGCCGTGATGCTCCATCCCGCTCGTACCAAACGGCCGTCGGCTGTCATCAGCGCAACGGAGCAGCCAAAAACGGAAAATCAGAAATCAAAAGCAAAATAGATAAGATGCATATGAAACGTTATTTTTTTATTCTCGGTCTTTTCCTTTTCTCGCTCGCTGCCATGGCAGACGAGTTGCCTAAACAGGGATTCGGTCTGCACATCGGATACGCGCAGCCGACCTTGCGCCTCAACTCGCCGAGTGAGGTCTATCCGAAGGACTCGCTTGTGAACACGACGCAGCTCCACGGACTGAAGGTGGGTGTTGTCTATGACGGCAGTATCATCAAGGGATTCGGCACGTCGCTCGGTATCAACTATACCTTTGCTACCAAGCAGTATAGCTGGAGCAGCCTTTCCTCGTTTACGCGTTTTCCGGAGAGCCGCACGCAGCTGTTCTACCATCAGTTGGAATTATTCGTGGACTGGCAATACAAATTCGAAATAGCAAAAGAGACCTACGTGATGCTCTATACCGGTCCGACGATTCAGTGCGGTTTGGCTTTCACTCAGAAGAGCGAGCAGCGAATGGACGAGAGCGGTACGATCACCGTCTCCGAGACACAGAACCGCTATGGCAAAGACCATCCTAACTACGACCTCAAGCAGCTGAACGTGACTTGGGGCGTTGGTGCCGGTTTCCAGTACAAGCGTTACTTCCTGCGTGGCGGATATGATTTCGGACTCATCAACCCGTATAAGAATCAGCAGTTCTCGGTGGGCGGTGTCAGCATCGACCGCAACACGCGTGGCCGCTTCGACCAGTGGCAGATAAAACTCGGAATGTACCTGTGGTATAAATGATTCCAAGGGAAACCATTGATAGGATCTACGAGGCCGCCAAGATAGAAGATATCGTTGGCGAGTATGTGAAACTCCACCGCCGCGGAGCCAACTTGATCGGTCTGTGCCCTTTTCACAACGAGAAGACGGGCTCCTTCACCGTCAGTCCCTCCAAAGGCATCTACAAGTGCTTTGGCTGCGGCGTGAGCGGTCATGCGGTCAAGTTTGTTCAGGAGATAGAGCAATGTTCCTATGCCGAGGCGTTAAAGCAAGTGGCTCGCCGCTATCACATTGAGGTCGAGGAACGCCAACTCACGCCCGAAGAGCAGCAGCGCCAGGACAACCGCGAATCGATGTTTGCCGTGAACGACTTTGCCAACAAGTGGTTTCAGCAGCAACTCTGGGAAACCGAAGAAGGCCGCGTGGTCGGTCTTGGCTACTTCCACGAGCGCGGACTGCAGGACGATATCATCCGCAAGTTCCAATTGGGCTATTCGCCCGAGAAAGGCAATCCGCTCGCCAAGGCGCTGCATAAGCAGGGCTTCCGCGATGAGTTTATCCTGAATGATGTGGATTCCAAAGTCGGCACCGGTATCTGCGGGCGCGGACAACAGGACGGACATCTCTACGACCGCTTCCGCGACCGCGTGATCTTCCCCATTCATTCCGTGAGCGGAAAGATAGTGGGTTTCGCCGGGCGTATCCTCAAGAAGAAAGACAACGTGGGCAAGTACGTCAACTCGCCCGACTCGATCATCTATAGCAAGACGCGCGAGTTGTACGGTATCTTTATCGCCAAGCAAGCCATCTCGCGTGCCGACCTATGCTATCTGGTGGAGGGACAGATGGATGTCATCTCCATGCACCAGGCGGGCATTGAAAACGTGGTGGCCAGTGGCGGCACGGCGCTGACCAAGCAGCAGATATTGCTCATCAAGCGTTTTACGAGCAACATCACGGTGCTGTATGACGGCGATGCTGCCGGTATTCATGCCGCGTTGCGCGGTATAGATATGTTTCTGGCGGAAGGGTTCAACGTCAAGGTGCTGCTGCTTCCCGACGGCGAAGATCCGGACAGCTTTGCCCGCAGCCACAACGCTTCGGACTTCATCGAGTATATCCAGAGCCATCAGACGGATTTCATCCAATTTAAAGTAAATCTGCTAAGTGCGAATGCAGGAAATGATTTGCAAAAACGTACTGCTGTATTACAAGATATCAGCGCATCCATCGCATCTATTCCTGACAATATTGCAAGACAAAACTATATCAAGAATTGTTCGGAAAAACTGCACGTTGATGAAAGAGCTCTTGCAAAAAAGGTAGCAACTCTACGCAAAGAGAGCATTGCGGAAGAGAGACGCCAATGGAGAGAAAAGAAGGATTCTTTAGAGATGTCTACACCTTCTCCGGAAAACGCTGTGATTCCTGAAGAAAATAAGGAAGAACAAAAAGCTAGCGACATTCAATTTCTGGATCTTGTACCTCAGGAAAAATTTAATGACAATTATGCAAACCTGCTGCGTCTCATCGTCCGCTACGGCGAACGGCCGCTTTATACCCTGGCGGACGGCAGCACGATAAGTGTCGGCGACTATATCCTGCAGCAACTCCGTGCAGACAATATCCAAGCGCCGACGCCGCTTTATCAACGTATGGTGGATGAGTTTGCAGCGCATCATACCGCCACGGGTTTTCAGGCTTCCCAGTTCTTCAAGTTCCATCAGGATCCCGAAATCAGCACATTGGCTATCGAACTGATTGCTGACAAGTACCAGTTGAGTAGCATTTTCAGCAAGCAGAATATCTCCGAAAATGTGACCCAGACGGTCAAACTCCGTACGGAGGAAGACGAATTGCCGATGCTTATCCCGCGTCTGTTGCTGGAACTGAAATATACCATCTTGGAGCAGCGTATTGACGAGATGGAGCGTGCGCTTCGCGAAGCCGAGCGGAGCGGTAATTGGGAGATGCAGCGTCTCTTGCTTGCCGATCAGCCGCGCTTGCTGGAGATACGCAACCAGATATGCCGCCAATTGGGCAACCGTGTGATAACCTCTTAACCGCAAATGGCCATGCTTTTCTCCGACATTGCATACGGACCGATTCATTCCCGCCGTTTGGGCATCAGCCTCGGCATGGAATTGATGCCGCTCGAACATAAATTGTGTACCTTCAACTGCGTCTATTGTGAGTGCGGATGGAATAGTCCAGTGCTGCATCCTAAGCTGCCTTCGAGAGAAGAGGTGAAAACTGCTTTGGAGCAGAAACTCTTGGCGCTACGTGAAGAAGCCGTGCGGCTGGATGTCATTACGTTCTCCGGCAACGGCGAACCGACTTTGCATCCCGACTTTGCCGCTATTATAGACGATACGGTTTTGCTGCGTGACACCTACCAGCCGCAAGCCAAAGTGAGCGTACTGAGCAACTCCACCCAGCTCGGCCGGCCGGATGTGGTGGCGGCTTTGCGGTGTTGCGACAACCGCATCCTCAAGCTGGATGCCGGAACGGATGAGATGATGCGCCTCATCGACCTTCCTGTGAACCCGCATCTGACGGTCGCGCAGATAGAGACATGGCTTGCGCAGTTCGATGGAGACTTTACCTTGCAGACGTGTTTTCTGCGCGGCAGCCATGATGGCCGAAGGATAGACAACACCACGCCCGATGAACTGTCGGCATGGTATACTGTCGTGGAACGACTTCGTCCGAAGCAGATCATGATCTACGTCATCGACCGCAAGACGCCGGAACCCGACCTGCAGAAAATCCCGCGCGAAGAGATGGAACGCATTGCCTTGCCTCTCCGCAAAAAAGGATTCGAAATAACTATATCCGCCTAAGGAAATATTCATTATTCATTAATCATTATTCATTGTGTTGGTTCTCGTTGCACCGTTGAATTGGGGGTTGGGTCATGCGACTCGTTGCATCCCGCTCGTCCGTCGCTTTCTGAGCGAAGGTCATCGTGTGGTGCTGGGAGGTGATGGAGACAGTCTTCTTTTGCTCCGCAAGCATTTCCCCGAACTGACAACTATTCCCTTGGCGCCGCTCCGGCTCCGCTATAGCAAAAGTCGTTCCCAAGTATGGGCGATGCTTCGTGCCTTGCCGCAACTGATCTGCAGCAGCATGCAGGATCACAGGGCGCTTCGCCGCTATCGCAGGCAATACGGATTCGACCTTGTGGTGTCCGACAACCGTTTAGGTCTCTATACATCCCGTACACGTTGCGTCTATATCACCCACCAGCTGTATATCCGTCTGCCGCGCGGATGGCGATGGCTCGAACCCCTCGCGCACGCGTTGCACGCGTGTATATATAATAGGTATGACGAGGTCTGGGTGCCGGATTTTGAAGACGAGACGCGCAGCCTTTCCCATGCGTTAAGCCATCGGAAAGGACAGCCCGCCAAAGGGCAGAAGGCCAAGATATCCTTTATCGGTCCCTTGTCGCGTTTTCAGGGAATGGATGCGCAAGCGGAAGATACGCGCTTTCGGGCATCGGTGGTGGCGGTGCTTTCCGGATTGGAGCCGCAACGTACGCTCCTGGAGCAGGAGCTGATCCGCCGCTATCGCGACAGCGAAGAACAGGTATTGATCGTGCAGGGGCTTGTCGGACGCCCGCGCACCGTGGTTCGTCACGGGAACATGACCATTGTACCTTCTCTCTCGGATAACGAAATGCGCGGAGCTTTGCTCCACGCACAACATATCATTGCCCGTTCGGGCTATTCTACCATTATGGATCTGGCTGCACTGGGCTTGCTCGACCGTGCCGAGCTGATTCCTACACCCGGGCAGACTGAGCAACAATATCTCGCTCACGCCATTGTCGAGGCGACATACCGGCGCCGCGACGGAAGAAACGGGTAAACGAAGCTTGCTCTTCAAAGCCTAACGACTGACTGATTTCCTGGATGTTCATGTCATTGCGCGTGTCAAGCAGCTGTTTGGCACGAATCAGCAGCCATTCCTGAATCCAGTCGGCGGCACTCTTGCCGATGATTCGTTGGATCTGCGACGAGAAGTACTTGGGCGTCAGGTGCAACTGCTCGGCATACCACGTCATCGTCTTGTGTTCGCGGTAGTTCTTGGCGAGCAACTCGCAGAATTCGCTGAACAGCATCTCGTTCTTGTTGAGGGTCACTTGCGGTTTGTCCTGATGCAGATACATCGTCATGGTCTCAAAGAAGACGTCAAACAGATAGGTCAGCAATTCATGCCGATGCGGCATATCTGCTACGTTTGCTTTGCTTGTCATTTCGATAACATCTACGATCTTCAGCAGTCCGCGAGTTTGTTCTTCGCTGAGTGAATACTGCGGAGAGGAGTGGAACTTGATGTAGTCGTGAGAGAGAGTCCGATGACGCATCTCGTCGTACAGTGTCGGCGAGATAACCATCAGCGTCGCGTTATAGTCGCGACTTAGTTCGATGGGAGCCACCATGTGGTTCGGGCATACTACCGCCACATTCCATTGGTTGAAGACAACGCGTTGCATGTCATACAACAGCTCTGCCGATCCGCCGGTGTTGATGATGACGACCATGTTCTGGGAGATAAAGTCGCCTTTCTCAACGGGCATGCGGCTGACATCGCGCAGTATGACCAGTTCGTGCCGTTCAATGTCTCTTACCAGGTTTTCCCATTGGCGCATTTGCGTAAGTTCAAGGTCAAGCATAAAAGGAATTTTTTTTGATGTTTTTATACTGGTATTGTCTTGTTGCTATTTGGTTTGCAAGTAGTTGTGCATGGCTGCTGCGGCATGTCGGCCGTCGGCCATGGCGAGGATCACGGTAGCTCCGCCTCGTACGATGTCGCCTCCGGCAAACAGGGTCGGGATAGCCGATTGCATGTTGTCGTTGACCACGATCGTGCCTTTCTTGCCGATCTCCAGGCCACTAACGGTTGACGGAATCAGCGGGTTGGGCGATACGCCTACTGCCACAATGACCAAATCCACGGCTATCGTTTCCGTCTTGCCTTCTACCGGCACCGGACTGCGGCGCCCCGACTCATCGGGTTCGCCCAGTTCCATCACTTGCAGCACGGCTTCTTTCACGCGCCCGTTCTCGTCGGCATGGTAGGCTATCGGGTTGTGGAGCGTGAGGAATTCGATACCTTCTTCTTTGGCATGTCGCACTTCTTCGATACGGGCGGGCATCTCTTCTTCGCTGCGGCGATAGATGATCATGGCGCGTTCTGCACCCAGACGTTTGGCGGTACGCACGGCATCCATGGCAGTGTTGCCGCCGCCGATGACGGCTACGTTGCGGCCGCTCAAGAGAGGCGTGTCGGTTGTTTCTGACGAGGCGTCCATCAGGTTGACGCGAGTCAGGTATTCGTTGCACGAGAGCACGCCGTTCAGGTTCTCGCCCTCGATGTTCATGAATCGCGGCAATCCGGCACCCGAACCGACGAAAATACCGGCAAAGCCCTGTTCCCGCAGTTCTTCTACGCTGATGGTCTTGCCGATAATGGTGTCCGTATGGAACGATACGCCAAGGCGGCGCAGACCGTCTATCTCGCGATCCACGATGGCGTTCGGCAGACGGAATTCGGGAATGCCGTATTTCAGCACGCCGCCTATCTCGTGAAGCGCTTCGAACACATGCACTTCGTAGCCGTACTTCGCCATGTCGCCGGCGAAGGCCAGACCTGCCGGACCGCTACCCACAACGGCTATCTTCGCTCCCTTCGGAGTATTCGGATTATTCGGAATATTCGGATTATTCAGATTGCCGTTGTCTGCCACAAACCGCTCCAGATAGCCTATTGCTACCGGCTCGTGACCCATCTTCAGGTGGATACAGCGGCTCTCGCATTGTTTCTCTTGCGGGCAGACGCGTCCGCAAACGGCCGGCAGCGTACTGCTCTCGGCTATCACGCCCGCGGCAGCCTGAATGTCGCCCAGTTCGATCTGTTTGATGAAGCCGGGGATATTGATGTTGACCGGACAACCTTCCACGCATGTCGGGTTCTTGCAGTTCAGGCAACGGTGTGCTTCCGTGACGGCTTGCTCGAATGTCAGACCTTGGTTCACTTCTTTGTGCAGACTCTTCACGCGTTCTGCGGGAGCCAGCTCCGGCATCCGCACGCGCGGGATAGCCACGCGGTCTTTCGGCTTGCCCTCAAACGGAGCAACCGCTCCGCTCGGAATATTCGGAATATTCGGAATACTCGGAATACTCGGATTATTCGGATTATTCGGAGTTCCTGCCTTGTACCGCTCCATCGCGGCTGTCTCTTCCGCTTTGTACGAACGCAGTCGGCTCAGCATCTCGTCGAAATCCACCTCGTGCGCATCAAACTCCGGTCCATCCACGCAGACAAACTTCGTCTTGCCGCCTACGCTCACGCGGCAAGCGCCGCACATTCCTGTTCCATCCACCATGATGGTGTTCAGGCTGGCTTCGGTCGGGATGTTGTATTTCTTGGTCGTCAGCGCCACAAACTTCATCATGATAGCCGGTCCGATCGTGATACACTTATCCACTTTCTCGCGCTGGATCACTTGTTCCACACCTACGGTCACGACGCCTTGCTGTCCTTTCGAACCATCGTCGGTCATGATAATCACCTCGTCCGACCACTTGCCCAATTCGTCTTCCAAAATCAGCAGACTCTCGTTTCTGGCAGCCAGCACGGTGATGACGCGGTTGCCGGCTTTCTTCAGGGCTTCGGCTATTGGCAGCATTGGCGCAGCTCCTACGCCTCCGCACGCACACACAACCGTTCCGTATTTCTCGATACGTGTTGAGCGCCCAAGCGGTCCGACCACGTCGTGCAGTTGGTCGCCCGGGTTCATGGCGCACAGTTTCGACGACGAGACGCCGATACGTTGTACTACCAGCGTGATAGTACCTTTCTCTGTGTCGGCACCCGCAATGGTCAGCGGCATGCGCTCCGAGGCTTTATCCACGCGCACGATCACGAAGTGACCCGCACGGCGGCTGCGTGCAATCAGCGGAGCTTCGATGACTATTTCTGCCACGTTCTCCGAGAAGAAACGTTTGCTAATAATTTTATTCATAGGTGTTTGTTGTGTTCTATAATTGTTGTTCTCAGAACAGACTCAGTTGTTCGTCTTTGGGCTTCGAGTCTTCCGGCACTTCGTTGGTGATGGTCAGTTTCACGCCCTCCACTTCCGTCTCCACGGTCGTCTCCGCCGCATCATTCGGCGACTCTGCTGCATCATTGAGCGCCTCCGGAGCCTCTTCGGCTAATTGTCCATTGTCCATTGTCCATTGTCCATTATCCTCCGGCTCTTCCGGCTCCGGTTCCGGCGTGATATCTTCCATCTGTGCCACTTCGTAGGTCGTGAAGCGTTTGCCTTTGGCTTTCGGCGACTTCTCGTCGATAAACTCGCTCATCAGTATCTCTTGCGGCTCGCGGTTCTCGTCCGCAAACAGGATTCGGAACTGTGCCTCTTCGCGGTCGCTCAGCAGCACGATACGCGACTCTTCGCCTTCGCCCAGCATCGATTGCGCCTTGTCCGAACTGTCCAGTTTGAAGCGCTTGCCGTAGTAGAATCCCAGTTCGGAGTTCCACATCGCCAGCGACCACACTTTGTCCGCGTCGTATTTCTCGATGCGCAGGATGTTCTGGTCGAAGTGTGCGGTCAGGTCGAAACCTGTCGTGTAGTACTCGCCCGTGGTGGTGATGACCAGTATGCGGTCTTCGTCCCAGAACTCGCCCAGATAGTTGCCTTGTCCGTCGTAGTTCACGCGCAGCACATCCGGGTCGAACCACACTTTTCGGCCGCCGAGCGTCGAGTGGCCTTTCTGTTTCAGCGTGATGGACTTCACGTCGTATTTCGTCAGCACGTTGCCTCTTGCCGTTCGCGACTTGATGGCGAGTTCCGACAAATCCTTCAGCACTTCCAGTTTCTTCAGGTGCAGAGCCGGTTTCAGCGCCACGCGGATCACTTCGGCTTCGCCGTTCGGGTTGGCGGTGAAATAGACGATGCGCGAACCCGGTTTGCCTTGCGTCAGGTCGTATTCCTTGTCGCGCGTCACGCCCGTGACGTTGAAGCGTTTCATATAGTAGATGCCGCCGCGGCCGTCGCGATACACCACATTATATACCGTGCGCTCATCTTTCTTCTTGAAGATGTCGATGTGCAGGATGTCGGTGCCGATAAACAGTTTCTCGGCCACTTTCACCACTTTGTATTTGCCGTCTTTGTGGAAGACGATGATGTCGTCTATGTCCGAGCAGTTGAACAGGAACTCGTCCTTCTTCAGACCTGTTCCGATGAATCCTTCCGCACGGTTGATATATAGTTTCTCGTTGTTCTCCACCACGGCAGCCACGTTGATGGCGCCGAAGTTGCGCACCTCTGTGCGTCGCGGATAACGCGCTCCGTATTTCTGTTTCAGTCGGTCGAACCAGCTGATCGTGTAGTCCGTCAGGTGGTTCAGGTTCTTCTGGCACTCCTTGATCTGCTTCGCCAGTTCTTTCATCAGCTCGTCGGCTTTCTTCGAGTCGAACTTGGTGATACGTATCATGCGTATCTCAAACAGCCGCTCGATATCTTCCGTCCGCACTTCGCGGATCAGTTTGGCTTTCCACGGCTCCAAGGCCTCATCCACAAACTTGATCAGTTTCTCCTTGTCCGGCGCATTCTCGTAGCCCGGCTCTTTGTAGATGCGGTTCTCGATGAATATCTTCTCCAGCGAGGTGTAGAAGTATTTCTCTTCCAGTTCGCTTTTCTCGATCTCCAGTTCCCATTTCAGCAGCGCCTTGGTGTTATCCACCGATTTGCGAAGCAACTCACTCACGGTCGTGAAGATCGGTTTCTTGCCTTCCACCACGCAGCAGTTCGGCGAGATATTCACTTCGCAGTCCGTGAACGCATACAGCGCATCGATGGCTTTGTCGCTCGACGAACCCGGAGCCAGTTGTACGACGATACGTGCTTCCTCGGCGGTGAAGTCATCCACTTTCTTGATTTTTATCTTGCCTTTCTGGTTCGCACGCAGAATGGTTTCGATAATCTTGCTGGTCGTCGTGCCGTACGGTATCTCGGTGATGATGAGTGTGCGGTTGTCGTCGGCTTTCTGTATCTTGGCGCGGATCTTGATTTGTCCGCCGCGTTCGCCGTCGTTGTAGCGCGCCACGTCTATCTCGCCGCCCGTCGGGAAGTCGGGATATAGCGTGAACGCCTCTTTGCGCAGGTACGCCAAGGCCGCATCGCATATCTCGTTGAAGTTGTGCGGCAATATCTTCGAGTTCAGACCTACGGCAATTCCTTCCACGCCTTGTGCCAGCAGCAGCGGGAACTTGATCGGCAGGTGGATCGGCTCTTTCTTTCTGCCGTCGTACGACAGCATCCATTCCGTCGTCTTCGGGTTGAAAACCGTCTCCAAGGCAAACTTGCTCAGCCGCGCCTCGATGTATCGCGGAGCGGCAGCGCCGTCGCCCGTGAGGATGTTGCCCCAGTTTCCCTGGCAGTCGATCAGCAGGTCTTTCTGCCCCAGCTGCACCAGCGCATCGCCTATCGACGCATCGCCGTGAGGATGGTATTGCATCGTCTGGCCGACGATGTTCGCCACCTTGTTCATCTTGCCGTCATCCACGCATTTCATCGCGTGTAATATACGGCGCTGAACGGGCTTCAACCCGTCCTCTATGGCCGGCACGGCGCGTTCCAGTATAACGTACGACGCATAATCCAGGAACCAGTCCTGGTACATGCCGGTCAGATGATACTTGATACTGTTCTCCGTCTCGCTCATCAATCAGCAAAGCGGTTGATCAGTATAAAGGTAAGGATTCCGATGAGCTCCAGCACCAGCGCACCTACCAGCAGTCCGTTAGCCGGAACAGCTTCATACACGCCCAGACAGCATACGCCCAGCAACACCAAAATCACTCCCAGATACTTCTTTAAATAATTCATAATATCGCGATTTTATATATACGTTTCTATTTGTTTTCAGAAGATTTCTCCTTCTGCTTTCTTCGTATTACAGGCGGATCAAATCCGCCGCCTTTTTGTTCCGTGCTCGGGGCGTTAGACCCGAGTTGTTGTTTTGTCCTTGGCTGCCGGATAGTATCCGGCCTTTCCGTCTCCTCCGCCTCTCCGCTTCTCCCCTTTTGAGAAGGGGCAGGGGGATGTTTTTTTATAGCGCACAATTATTTTCGCGGCAAAGGTACAAAAAAAATCCCATATACACAAATCTTTTCTCAAAAAAAATACTTTTTTTAGAAAAATCCCCCTTTTCCGTTCACTTTTAGCTCTTCACTCTTCACTCTTCACTCTTAGCTCTTCACTTTTAGCTCTTCACTCTTCACTCTCTCTCTGCATCGACCATATATGGGCGATCTCTGCTCCGAATCCTCCGAATACTCCGAATTCTCAGAATCCTCTGAAAAATCTCCCCTTTTGAGTCAGTCAGTCACCAAAAATCTTCAAATCTTCAAATTCACCGAGACTGGAGTAGGTGATTA
>JAFPJV010000085.1 GCA_017425065.1 Paludibacteraceae bacterium | reverse complement strand
CGAAGAGATACGTTTGGAGGTGACAAACTACGACCAAATTTGGGACAAGTAAAAAAAATCACTCGTATTTCTGTAGCAAAGTGGGGCAATTTCCGCCCCACTGTTTATATTGTCCATCGTCAAACAAAAAACCGGCTCCGGAGCCACTCCGATTTTTTGACTTTTTTGTCATTAGATAGCAATGACATCTCGGATGTGAGGATTTATTTCTATCGGATTGCTGAAAGCTTGCTTTCGGGCAAGACGGTAGGAATGAAGACTCAAAAGTACTAAAAGTACTTATTGCTATCTAATGTTTTTTTTATGTTTTTTTGATTAAAAATATAATTATTATAATCGAAAGCGAAGCGTATTTTTACTATAATTTTCAAATCCCATAGCCACACGCGAATGGCAAATGTTATTTACAGTGCCGGTCTATCAGTGCAACGGTCTGTTAGTGAAACGGTCTATCAGGCTCTAAAAGAGCCGGTCTGCAAAAAAAATCGCACATTCGGGCGATTTTTTTTGCACATGTGCGATTTTTTTTGTACCTTTGCGGCGATTTTCAAAATACAGGTCAATTATGGAAACAATGACGATTAGGTATAACCCTGCAAATGCACTTGCAATGAGTGCAATAGAATTATTGCAACGTATCAAAGGAATTACTGTTTTGCCCCAACAAAAGACATATAAACCCAATGCGGAAACAGTAGCTGCTATCAAAGAACTGCGTTCCGGGAAATGCAAACGCTACAAAAGCGCTGATGAGATGTTCAACGATATCCTTTGATGACTATGTATGAACTCGTTCCGTCAAGCAAATTCAAAAAGGATTTGAAGGCTTGCCTCAAGAGAGGATGTAACAAGGAGGATATCAAAATCGTACTCGACTATTTGACAGAAAAAGGTCAAGTACCTTCCGAGTATAAACCCCATAAACTCGAAGGCGAATATAAAGGGCTATGGGAATGTCATATTCAGCCAAACTGGCTGCTCATTTACGAGCGGCAAAAGAGCATTAAGTTGATAGGCTTGGCAAGAACAGGACGACATCAAGATTTGTTTGATGAGTAAATTAATAAACCAATACAACCGATAAACGTATGATACGAGTAGCCGTTTTAGGATATGGAAACATCGGGCGGGCAGCCGAACAAGCTATCGTTGCCGCTCCCGATCTGGAACTCGCCGGCATCTTCCACCATCAGGATATCACCGCCGACGACAAGTGGCTGGAAGCCAAACCGGATGTCATGCTTCTGTGTACGCCGACACGCGAAGTGCCCGCCTTTGCCACCATCATGGCCAATCACGGCATATGCACCGTGGACAGCTTTGACATCCACGGACAGATAGTCGGCCTGCGTCAACAACTCATGCCGCTCTGCGAACAGCACAAGACCGTCAGCATCATCTCCGCCGGATGGGATCCGGGAACCGACTCGATGGTGCGTGCGCTGCTGCTTGCCATGGCGCCCAAGGGACTGACCTATACCAACTTCGGTCCCGGCCGTTCGATGGGACACTCCGTGGCTGCGAAAGCCATCCCGGGCGTGAAGAACGCGCTGAGCATGACTATCCCGCTGGGCACGGGCGTGCACCGGCGCATGGTATATATCGAATTGGAGGATGGGGCAGACTTCCGGCAAGTGGAGAAAGCGCTGCTCAAAGACGACTACTTCGCCCACGACGAGACACACGTCATTCAGGTTGCCTCGGTGGATGAGCTGAACAACGTGGCGCACGGCGTACACCTCACGCGTTCCGGCGTGTCGGGCGTGACGCACAACCAGCGCTTCGAGTTCAACATGGAGATCAACAACCCTGCGCTGACCGGACAGGTGATGGTCAGTTGCGCACGTGCCGCCTACCGCATGAGAGAACGCGGCGAAGCGGGCTGCCGCACCATGATCGAACTGCGACCCATCGACATGCTGCCGGGCAAGGAAGAAGAGATTATTAAAGATATTGTATAAACCGCAGTCGGCTCCGGAGTAGAAAAAATGTAAGTTTTTTCATAATAATTAACCATCGCAACTTGTCCTTCGGAGCCGACTTTTTTTTTGAAATTTAAAATACAACAGATATGGAAACGAAAGGAAAAGTAATTACATGGGCGAGCGTGATTATCGTGCTCGTGCTGGCTATCTTCTGCTATTTCAAGTTCTGCTTCGTGTTTGCGGAAGGCGTGAACGACGGCGACGTCAACTACTTCCAGAAAGAGGGATATATCTTCAAGACCTACGAGGGCAAGATGATCCAGACCGGACTGAAATCGCATCCGACCGACGGAGGTGCCATCCAGTCGAACGAGTTCAAGTTCTCGGTGGCGGACGAGCAAGTGGCCGAGCAACTGATGCGGGCTGACCATACGAAGATCAAACTCCACTGGCGCCGCTATCTGGGTACGTTGCCATGGCGTGGCAACAGCCAGTTTGTAGTGGATGAAGTAATAGAAAACGGAAAATAAGAGATACTATGCTTACTTCTGAGGAAAACAATTTTGTCAAGTATTTCGAGCGTTCGTTCGTCGAGAACTGGGAACTGCCGGCTGTAACGGATTACGATACCGGCAAGACGCTGACCTATCGCTACCTGGCGGCTAACATAGCTGGTCTGCACATCACGTTTGAGGAGTGCGGTATAGTGCGTGGTGACAAGATTGCGCTGATGGGGCGCAACAACTCCAACTGGGTATCGGTATATCTGGCTGCCATCACCTACGGAGCCATCATCGTACCTATCCTTCAGGACTTCCATGCCAATGATGCGATACATATCATCAATCATTCGGAATCGAAGTTGCTCTTCATCTCGGATGCCAACTGGGAAGGCATAGACTTGGATCAGATACCCGGCGTGCGTGCGGTGTTCTCGCTGAACGACTGGCATCCTATCTCTCGCCAAGTATCGGTGGAGAAAGTGTGTCATGAGGAGATCGTCCGACTGTTTGAGAAGCGGTTCCCCAACGGAGGAATCCAGCGCGAGCACATCAAGTATGCGGCGCGTTCGAACGAGGAGATTGCTTCGATCAACTACACCTCGGGTACGACGGGTTTCTCCAAGGGAGTCATCACGCCGCTGAATGCGCTGGCCGGTAACATCAAATATGCGCATGAGCACGGACTGGTAAGTGCGAACAGCCGCCACGTGGCCTTCTTGCCGTTGGCCCATGCCTACGGCTGTGCGTTCGACTTCCTCGCGTGCCTCTCCGCCGGCGGACATGTCCATCTGATCGGTCGTACGCCATCGCCGAAGATACTGCTCAAAGCCTTTGCGGAAGTGAAGCCGACCATCATCCTCTCCGTGCCGCTTATCCTGGAGAAGATATACAAGAAGATGATCGTGCCGCAGATATCCACGCCTCCTGTGAGCTGGGTGCTGCGCCTGCCGCTGCTGAGCGAACTGGCTTGCGCCAAGATACGCGAAGAACTGGTAGATGCCTTTGGCGGCGAGTTTGAACAGATGATTATCGGCGGAGCGCCGCTGAATCCCGAAGTGGAAGCCTTCCTGCGCCGCATCAATTTCCCCATGACCGTAGGCTACGGCATGACGGAGTGTGCGCCGCTGATCACCTTCACGCCTTGGAAAGAGGGTGGGGGCAAACTGTTCTCCTGCGGACGGCAGCTCGACGGCATCATGGAAGTCAAGATCCAGAATCCCGACGAAGAAGGTATCGGCGAGATAATGGTTCGCGGCGAGAACACCATGATCGGTTATTACCGCAACCCAAAAGCCACCCGCGAAGTGATGACCAAAGACGGCTGGCTCCGCACCGGCGACCTCGGACTGATCGACGAGGACGGATTCCTCTTCATCAAAGGACGCTCCAAGACCATGCTGCTCGGACCATCCGGACAGAATATCTACCCCGAAGAAATAGAAGCCCGACTCAACAACATGCCTTACGTCATGGAGTCGCTCGTGCTGCAGCACAAGGACAACCGCCTCGTGGCACTCATCTGCCCCGACTATCAGGAGGTGGACAAAGCCCGTCTGACCCGCGAACAACTGGACGAAGCCATGGAGGAAAACCGTCGTCAGGTCAATGCCCAACTGGCAGCCTACGAACAGATCAACTCCATCAAACTGTTCCCGCACGAGTTTGAGAAGACACCCAAGAAATCCATCAAGCGATTCCTGTATAATTCGATGATAGATTAGTCGAAAGTCGAAAGTCGAAAGCCGGAGTGGCTTCCGGGCAGTAAAATAGTCGTTAGAAGAAATGAACCTGTGTATTGATCAAGGAAACAGCCGCACGAAAGTGGCACTGGTGGAAGAAGGGCAGATCACGCACCACTTCATCTACCGCTCGTTCTCGTCTTCGGACGTAGAACGGCTGTTTCAGCTCTATCCCGTGACCGACTCGATCATCTCGTCGGTCATCAACATAGAGCCTGCCATCGTCAATACCCTGCAGCGGTTAAGCCAACGTTTTGTGCTCTTCGACCACCAGACGCCGGTACCCATCACCAACCGCTACGCAACGCCCGAGACACTCGGTCAGGACCGTATTGCAGCCGCCGTCGGAGCCAAAGCACTCTGTCCGAACGAGAACCTGCTGATCATAGACGCCGGCTCTGCCGTCACCTACGACTTCGTGAGCGAAGCAGGAGAATACATGGGAGGCAATATCGCTCCGGGTCTGAAGATGCGATTCACCATTCTGCACCGGATGACCAAGAAGCTGCCGCTCGTCGAGGCCGACGAGAACGAACTGCTGCCGCTCTTCGGACAGAACACGCGTGACGCCATCGCCGCCGGCGTGATACGCGGCGTGGCATACGAAGTGAAAGGCTACATGCGGACACTCGGCAACCAAGTGCCGCATTTCCAGACCTATCTCACCGGCGGACATGCACCCTACGTGCTGCGCAACGTGCGCGACTCCAAACGAGAGAAACGTACGATACGCTATGAGAAACATCTGGTGCTGATCGGATTGAACGAGATACTGGAGTATAATAAATTGAAAATTGAAAATTGACCGGAGTGGCTCCGGAGCCGGAAAATTATAAAATGCAAATGGAAAGGATACTATATAGAATAATCGTGTTGGGATTGGTGCTCCTTTCACCTTTCACCTTTCACCTCTCTTGGCGCAGAACCAGACGTCGTCGCCCTTCTCGCGCGATGCCTACGGAGATATCAACGACAATGTGCCTATCGCCTACCGCGCCATGGGAAGCGTAGGTATCGGTATGCGCAACCACAAGGTGATCTGTTCTGCCCAGCCGGCTTCTTACACCGCTTGCGACAGCCTCACCTTCATGTTCGACATCGCCGCTTCTGCCATGTGGTCGCGCTACACGGATGCCTCCGGCATGCGCAACAAAGCCAACGGCAACTTGGAGTATATCGCCCTGCAGTTCCCGCTCTACAAACGCTATATCGCCTTCTCCGCCGGCGTGCTGCCATACAGCTCGGTCGGCTATGACATCGCTATCGCCGATTCGGTCAATTCCGACTACCACTATACCAAGTCCTACGTGGGCGAAGGCGGTATCAGTCAGGTCTATGGCGGACTCGGCTTTAACATCTGCGACTGGGTGGCACTCGGTGCCAACTTCTATTATATGTTCGGCGACGTGCAGCACGCGCGTACGCTTACCTTCCAGGAAACAGGCCTGCATTCTACCATTCAGGATGTCATCCTCTCCGTCAGTTCTGTCCGGTTGCGCTACGGACTCCAGGTGTTCCACACCTTTGGCGACCACAGCTTCACCGTCGGCGGTATATTTGAGAACAAGATGAAGCTCAACAGCGAATATGTCGCCATCGAGACCCAGACCGACGACTCGATACCCGTCTATGAAGGGCAGTTCCAGACCCCGATGGTCTATGGCGCCGGCGCCAGTTACACCTGGGCAAACCGCCTGACGATAGGATTCGACTACCAGCGCCAGTGTATGGCTTCCGCCCTTTACAACGGTTTGGACGGCTCATACAGCGGCCTGCAAGACCGTAGCCGCTACGCCTTTGGCGTCGAGTACCGTCACAACCCGCAGGGACGTCGCTACGTGGATCGCGTCATGTGGCGTTGCGGTCTGAGTGTGGCGGACGAGTACCTGCGCTCCATCCCCGACAAAGCATGGCTGGCAAGCATCGGAGTAGGTTTCCCGCTGCGTAATGCCGGCACCATCATCAACACCACACTCGAATACCAGCACCGAGGCAGTCAGGCCGCCGGACTCGTGGACAACTCGCTACGGCTCACCATCAACGCCTCCATCGCCGAGAACTGGTTCTTCAAACGCAAACTGTAAGGTTTGGCACGATAATTGCAACAACAAATCATAAATTTGAAATTTGAAATCATAAATTTGAAATTTGAAATCATAAATCATAAACAATTTAAAATACAGACATTATGAAATTCAAAACCCTTTTAGCCATTGCGCTATGTGCAGCCATCCCGGCTATGGCATGCGCCAAGAAACCCAAGAAACAGAAAGAACCGGTAGAGCCGGCTTTCATCGATCCGTATCAAATCCCGAAAGATGAGTGTGAAGACTATTTCTCGCTCGAGCATGAGAGTCTGCGCAACAAAGACTATCAGACAGCCTACGAGCAATGGATGCCGGTTTTCACCACCTGCCCCGACATCCAGCGTCAGCTCTATACCGACGGTGCACGTATTCTCGAGGCACTCTATAAAGAGGCAAAAGCCCAAAACAACGAGCAGGAGATGATCCGTATCGCCAACCTCATCATGAAGATGTACGACAAACGTATGCAGTACTTTGGCGACGACGAGCGTTACCCGATATCCTATATCCTCTCGACCAAGGCTGTGGACTACAAGACCTATTTCGAGGGCACCGAGGCATACAGCCGCGACACGGTATATGTATGGTTGCACGAGGCGATGAAGCACGATCAGGCTTCGCCTTTCCTCGCCGCTTTGGAAATGCTCTTCAACATGTCGTTCGAGAACTATCAGGCGGACAAGACCAATCAGGAGAAGGCCGACCTCTTCGTCGAGGACTACAACAACGTACTGGTAGGTCTGGCTATTCTGGTGGATGATACCACTTACGCTAACCGTGAGTTGGCAGGCCAGAAGAAAGACTGGTTTGACCAGCAGTTCGCGCAGTCCGGCGTAGCTGACTGCTCCAAGCTGGACGAACTGTATGCCGGCGCTGTCAAAGAGCACGCCAACGACTATTCCGTTCTGCGCCGTCTGGCTGCATTGTATCGCCAGATGGACTGCGAGGAGTCGCCGGTCTATGCCGAGGCTATCAAGCAGATGAAGATCCTGCGCCCGGCAGAACAAGTGGCTTCCGGCTCGGCAGGTCAGGCCAAACTGTGTCTGAAGAAGAAAGACTACCAGGGTGCGATCACCAACTTCAAGAAAGCACTCACCGAGACCAACTCGGCATCCGACAAGGCTGACTACCTCTACCTCATCGCACAATGCTACTACGCTTCGAAGAGCTATCAGACAGCTGCCGATTTCGCCAAGCAGTCATTGGGCGTGAAGCCGGGACAGGGACGTTGCTACATGCTGATCGGTAACTGCTACGCTACAGCCAAACCGTACTCCGGCAACTCGGCTCGCGAGAAGATACTCAACAAGACCGTCTTCTGGGCAGCTTGCGACATGTTCGAGAAAGCCAAAGCAGATCCTTCCACGGCTGCCAAAGCGGCATCGGCTATCGCTACCTACAGCAAGTACTTCCCGACCAAGGAGGAGCGCTTCGACCTGCCGAAGGACTTCAAGGGTACGACCTTCTTCGTAGGCGGCTGGGTGAACGTAACGACTCGTATCCGCTAAACAAACAGAACCATAAACAAGGTGCGCAACTCTTATCGTACACCGCAACGATGGCTACTGCTCATGGTCGGCGTTCTCGCGCTGGCGGTGAGCAGTTGCTCCAATAAGGAACATCATCCCTCGGCAGAAGCCATCATCGACCGTGCGGCTATGCCCGTCTTGGAGGAGCACGACGTGGTGACACTCATCTCCGACTCCGGCGTGACGCGCTATCGCATCATAGCCGAGAGATGGTTGATATACGATAAATCGACACCGCCTTGCTGGGACTTTCCGTTTGGTATCAAACTGGAGCAATTCGACGAGAACCTGCACGTGGAAGCCTCGCTCCGTGCCGACCGTGCTCACTACGACCAGGAAGCACAGATATGGCGACTCTGGGGGCATGTGCGTGCAATGAACAACCGCGGCGACAAGTTCTATACCGAAGAACTGTTCTGGAACAGAGAGACCGAACGCATCTATTCCGACTCGGCAATAGCCATTCGCCAGAACGAAACGCTCATCCGGGGTATCGGCTTTGATGCCAACCAAACCATGACACAATATACGATTCGGCAAACCAACGGAATCATTCCGGTCAAAGAATAAACAAAAAAACTATGTTATTAGAAGGAAAAGTAGCACTCATTACCGGTGCAGCACGCGGTATAGGACGCGAGATAGCTTTGAAATTTGCGTCGGAGGGATGCCATGTCGTCTTCACCGATGTGGAACTAAATGACCAGGCACTCGCTACGCGCGACGAGATAGCCGCGCTGGGCGTACAGGCACGTGCCATTGCCAGCGATGCCGCTTCGTTTGAGGCGGCACACGAAGTAGTGGAACAAGTCATAAAGGAGTTCGGACATCTGGATATCCTGGTCAACAATGCCGGCATCACGCGCGATACCTTATTAATGCGCATGACGGAGCAACAGTGGGATCAGGTGATCAACGTCAATCTGAAATCGGCTTTCAACTTCACGCATGCCGTGACGCCGCATATGATGCGGCAACGCAGCGGCTCGATTATCTCGCTCAGTTCGGTCGTCGGTATCAACGGCAATGCCGGGCAAGCCAACTATGCAGCATCCAAGGCCGGCATCATCGCGCTAACCAAGTCGGTAGCCAAAGAGCTGGGTGCCCGCGGTGTGCGTGCCAATGCCATAGCGCCGGGATTCATCCTGACGGACATGACCAAGGCGCTGAGCGAAGAGACACTCAAGCAGTTCGTACAACTCGTTCCAATGCGTCGGGGAGGTGAACCGGAAGAAGTAGCCAAAGTCGCATTGTTCCTGGCGAGCGACCTCAGTTCGTATGTCTCCGGACAAGTGATTCAAGTAAACGGCGCAATGGCTTAAACCATGCGCCGCTTCTGTTTCTTATCGGGTAACGTTGCCGAGTAGGGACTTGACAAACTCAACGCGATTGAAACATTGCAGATCAGTCATCTGTTCCCCGAGTCCGATATAGCGGACAGGTATCTTGAACTGGTCGCTGATTCCAATGACGACGCCTCCTTTTGCCGTGCCGTCCAGTTTGGTGATAGCCAGCGAAGTGACTTGCGTGGCAGCCGTAAACTGACGAGCCTGCTCAAAAGCATTCTGACCGGTACTTCCGTCGAGGACGAGCATGACGTCGTGCGGCGCATCAGGCACTACTTTTTGCATGACGTTCTTGATCTTGGTCAACTCGTTCATCAGGTTGATTTTGTTGTGGAGACGTCCGGCGGTGTCGATGAGTACCACATCCGCGTCGTTGGCCTTTGCAGACTGCAAGGTGTCGAACGCTACGGACGCCGGATCGGAACCCTGCTGCTGCTTGATGACAGGCACTCCTACGCGTTCACCCCATATGCAGAGTTGCTCCACAGCCGCTGCACGGAACGTATCGGCCGCTCCGAGATAAACCTTCTTGCCGGCTTGCTTGTACTGATAGGCCAACTTGCCGATCGTCGTCGTCTTGCCAACGCCGTTGACACCAACAACCATCACCACATAGGGCTTGGCAGGCAGCGGCGCCGAGAAATCAAGGATGTCGGTGGTGTTGTTCTCCTGCAGCAACGCAGCAATCTCCTCCGTCAGAATCACATTCAGTTCGTTCGTGCCGAGATATTTGTCGCGCTTCACACGCGCCTGGATGCGCTCGATAATACGCAGCGTGGTATCTACGCCGACATCCGAAGTGATAAGGGCTTCTTCCAAGTTGTCCAGCACGTCGTCATCAACGGTGGATTTGCCGGCAATGGCGCGACTGATTTTACCCAGTACGGATTCTTTGGTTTTCTCCAAACCCTTGTCCAGAGTCTCTTTCTTCTCTCTATTAAACAGTCCGAAAAATGCCATAATACAAAGTAATTAAAGATTAATACAATATAGTGGATGGATAGTTCTCCTGCACAATGGCACGCAGTTTCCGCTTGAGCGGCTCTGGTGCAAAACTGGCATTGACCGAGTTGAGCAGCATATGTCCGATCTCAAACTCATGAAGTTGGAAAGTCTCAATCAGATGCTTCCACTCCTTTTGCAGATCGGTGTTGCTGACGGTCATGTCGTCGGTATTGATACATATCTTGACGCCCGAATCGATCAGGCGGCGCAGCGGATAGTCTGCATACGACTTGTATATGCCGGTATCGATATTGCTGGTAGGGCACAACTCCAGGGTGATACCCCGTGCAATAAGTTCATCAATCACGCGCTGGTCTTCCAGTCCGCGTACGCCGTGGCCGATACGTACAGCTCCGGCCTGGATAGCTTCCCATACGCTTTCGGCTCCTGCCGCTTCTCCTGCATGGATAATAATGGGAATCTTGTTTTTGCGTGCTTCGGCAAAAGCGTATTCGAAGTTGCGAGTGGGGTAGAGCCCTTCCGCGCCTGCCAGATCGATAGCTACGACACCATGACCCAAGAACTCTTTGGCGATACGGACGGTCTCCAAATTGGCCTTGTGTGTGGCCCTGTCATCGCCCCGCATCATCGACAGAATCAATCCGCAAGGTATCGGCGCACGACGAATACCGTCCAGCACGGCTTGAACGGCTTCCCGTTGGGTAAGTCCTTTCTCGCATGATTTCTGCGGAGCAAAGCGAATCTCGGCATAGATAAGCCCCTGCTGATGCAGATCGCAGAGAAGCTCATATGCGCAACTGTCCAATGCCTCGCGTGTATGAAGCAGCGAACAAGCCAAGTCGAAACGAGCCAGATAGTCATTCAGGTCTTTGCAGTCGTCGGTAAGCGACATCATCGCTTTCAGTTCTTCGTCTGTCTCCGGAATCTTCACTCCTTGTGCCTTGGCTAACCGGCGTGCAGTTAGGAGTGGCATCGAGCCATCCAAGTGCAAGTGTAAATCAATGAGTGCTACTAAATGTTTCATGGTATTATAGGATTGCATTATTAATCTGTTGAACGATATAGGCTACGTCTTCGTCCGTCACCATAGGGCCGCTAGGCAGACAAAGTCCTTTGCGGAACATGGCTTCGGCTGTGCCATTGGTGTATGCGGGGCAGTTCTTGAAAACGGGCTGCAGGTGCATGGGTTTCCATAGCGGGCGACTCTCTATGCCGGCTTTGTCCAATTGGATCCGAAGTGCTTCCACGTTGCCGTTCGGCTCACAGTCGGTATGGATGCGGTCGGAAGTATGTACCACGCCTGCTGCTCCGCCTACTGCGCCTTGGATGGCTTCTGCATAGGCAAGATTCTCGTCTTTTATGCGCACGTTCTCATCGATGAGAATCGTACTCAGCCAGAAGTTCGCATCGAAATCGACCGACGGGGCGTCATGATACGTGATGCCGTCTATCCCGGCAAAGGCGTCGCGATACAGTTGGGCAATATGCTTATGATGCGCAATGTGCTCATCCAGTATGGTCATTTGCCCACGACCTATACCGGCACATATATTCGAAAGGCGGTAGTTGTAGCCTATGGCCTCATGCTGATAATATGGATAGGCTTCGCGCGCCTGCGTAGCAAGCCACATGATACGTTGTTTGGATTCCGTATCTTTGCAAATTAAGGCACCTCCTCCGGAGGTGGTGATCATCTTATTGCCGTTAAACGAGAGCACGCCGTACTCTCCGAACGTACCTAACACCTGTTCTTTCCACCGGCTACCCATGCCTTCTGCGGCATCTTCAATGACGGGAATGCCGTATCTTTCGGCAACGGCCATGATCTCTTCGATGCGATACGGCATGCCATACAGCGCGACAGGTATGATTGCTTTCGGATACCGACCGGTTTTGTCCTTCCGGTCAAGAATGGCTTGCTCCAAGAGAGCGGGATCCATATTCCACGAATCCGGCTCCGAATCAATGAAGACGGGAGTGGCACCAAGATAGCTCACCGGATTCGCCGAGGCGCAGAACGTGAACGACTGACAGATCACTTCGTCACCGGCTTGTACGCCGCAAGCGATCAGTGCCAGATGGATAGCAGCCGTGCCGGAAGACAGCGCCACTACCTCTTTCTGCTGACCGACAAAGCGCTTGAGATCCTCCTCGAATCCGTTCACGTTAGGTCCTAACGGGACTACCCAGTTGGTGTCAAACGCTTCTTGAATAAATGCTTGTTCCTTGCCGCTCATATGAGCCAAACACAGGTAAATTCGTTTTTCCATATCGGGATCAGATAATTTCGTTGTTATACATCATGTGCCTGCCGAGGACGGTGCAACATATCATCCGTATGTCCTGCCAGAAGGAGTAGTGCGTTGCATAATAGCGGTTGATACGCACTTTGTCGGGATAAATCACCTCGTCGTTATATCTCACGGGATCATCCACCTTCGCCAACAGTTCCTCTTCGTTTCGGTATTTGAGTGTTGCAGGTCCCGTAATGCCCGGACGGAGCGTAAGGATAATCCGATCATCGCCCTGCAACCGGTCAGCATATCCCGGCACATCCGGACGGGGACCGACAAAGGACATGTTTCCGATGAATACATCCCACAGTTCGGGCAGTTCGTCCAGTTTGTATTTGCGCAGTTTGGCACCAAGCGGAGTGATACGTGCTTCTCCGGCGACACTAATGCTGCTGCCGCTATGTTCCAGCGTCATGGAGCGGAACTTATGGCAGCGGAAGAGTTGGCCGTTGCGGCCTACACGCTGCTGAACAAACAAAACCGGTCCGGGCATGCGTATCTTGATGAGCAGGGCTACAACGAGCAATACCGGCCACAACAGAAGCAGCCCGACAAATGCCATACAGCGGTCAAATATGTATTTCAGTATTTTCATTTGTTTCGCATAAACGGTAAAGTTAACAGGCCTGCCAACGAGCCGACTCCGTAATTGGTATGCAGCACGCAAAACGCCCATAATACGTGCGGGAAGCGGAGCTTCTGCTGTTTGGCTACTTGGGCGGAAACGATGCTTGCCAATAGCAAATAGAGCACAACAGACACACCGGTAATGATGGACAATACGAACAACAACGGGATGAAATGCCTCAGACTGAGCGAATGGAAATTCCGGGTATAATACACGGTAAGGATGTTCCATTTGCCGTTGGCGTAACTGTTGGTAGCCAATTCCTGGTAGGTGGATCTGGCGTAATAGGTGCAATAGGTGTCCGGCACAAGATATATCTTCCCGCCATGTTGGCTCAGCCGTTTGTTGAGTTCGATATCCTGATTGCGCGTCAGTCGCTCGTCGTACAATCCGATTTGGTCAAACGTCTCCCGTCGGTAAAAACCGAAAGGCACCGTATCAGCCTCGGTAACGGTCTCGATACCGGTTCGAAAAGCCGATCCGCCCACGCCGAAGCGATGAGAGAGAACGGCTGCAATAGCCTTCGCTTTGTGGCTGTCGTCTCTTGCTTCTGTCCGGCAAACGGCTCCCACATTGGTGGCATCCGGTAGGGTAGTCATGTAGCGGCGCAGTGTACTGACATAGTTCTTTGCGTACGACGAGTGGGCGTCTATCCGGCAGATATACTCGCCTTTGGCGGCACGAATACCGATATTCATGGCATACGGGGCAGTACGATGAGGATTGCTCAACAGTCGGATATTCGGATGTTGTTCCGTATAGGGTAGTATCCGTTCGCGCGTCCGGTCCGTACTACCTCCGTCCACGAGCAACAGTTCCCATTCGTTGACGGGAATATCCTGCTGCAGAACGGACTGAATACAACGCTCAATAAACCGTTCTTCGTTCAATATCGGACATATGATGCTTACGGTGCTCATCCTAATAAGGCGTGATATAATCGGTATGTTTTTTGTGTGGCATTGTGCCAACTGTTTTGTTCAAGTATAGGTGTCAGACAGTTCTCAAAAACACTGCGTTCGACGGGGTGAGAGACATATCGGCTAATGGTTTCGGACAAACTCTTGGCGTCAACCGGTTCAACAATCAGGGATTTCGGATAGTCGGCTCCAAGCGTTTCCGTAAAGGCCGGCAGATCGCTGACAATAAGCGGTTTCCGGAAATTGAGTCCTAACAGTAATGCTCCGCTTTGCGTAATGACGCGATACGGAAACACCAGTACATCCGCATCCTGCAGGGCTTGCAGCAACTCCGGCTCGCTGATATAGCGGTTAAGCCAAGTGATATGTTCCTGTTCGGCGCGTGCGGCATAGGCGGCATAAAGCGTCTTTTCCGTCTGCCCCATTATTTGCACCTCGATTTGCTCTTTGATGTTGCGGGGCAATTGCTCAACAGCTTCGATAAGCATATCGGTGCCTTTGTATGCCGACTGCTGACCGAAGAGCAAAAAGCGTATCTTGTTATCCGTTCGCCGGCGTTCTGGAATAGCAGTCTTCGGAACAAACACTCCATGATGGATGATATGGATGTCGTTGACGCGGATGCCATATTCTTGTTGCAGCCGTTCTGCCGCGTCGTGGGTATGTACTATCCACGCGTCGATGAACGGAAGAACGCGCATGATTCGTTGCTTATAGGTCCGTTTTTTTCGTTCCGAACTGTTGTGCGGATAGATATTATGCATCGTCAAAACAATCTTGATATGCGGATTCCGTTTCCGCACAAGTTGCAACCAATATCTTTCCCAAGAGCACACTTCCATGAACGGCAACCATTGCAGGTGAAGAATATCTGTCTTTTCTGTACGGATGTACTTCAATACAAGCAAATAATTGACGATACCTTCAATCAGTTTCAGCAGTCGCTTACATATTCGGTAGGACGAACGAAAACGCTCAGGAACGAAACTGCATAATTTCAAAGGCTTACAGTTCCGATGCATACATGCATACGGATGCGCGAGCACAAGGCTGTCGCTTTGCGCTATATCATGCACGAGACTCTCATAGAGCGCTTCGTCGTATTGATACACTTTTCCCGATATGTCAATGATTGCAATCTTCATGTTGCCTTTGTTTTCTGCTTGTCGTCAGCCACCTGCTACAGCCGATAAACGGGTTGTTGCCTATGCGGATGGTATGAAACAGCACTTTTAACGCTGTCAATATGCCGTAATGTCGTTTTATTTCAAGGATATAGAACATAATGGATTTTCTGTGCTCTTTTGCACCAAATGCACTTGCCATCTTGTTGAAACGGCAGAATACATCAATTCGTTCCCTTATATTCTCCAGGCTTGGAGTAGTCGTCAGGCTGCCTTGACGGACTGTAGCACAATAGACGGTATCTGCCGAAGCCGCGATATGTTTGGCATAATGGCCGGTCTGCAGCGAAAAGATCACATCATTGGCGGCATGTGTTTCCTCAAACCGGATGCCGTGTTCCTTAATGAAGTCGCGTCGAATCATTTTCGCGCAGGGCGAACTCCAGCCATAACGCAGAGCCGATTCGTCACCTGTCTGCAAGTACCGGTCGATAAGCCGGTTGGTCTCATCCATTCTCTGAGACGGTACGAATGTGTCGCTGTCGCAACTCGTTGCATGAAAGAACACGATATCCGCTTCTTCATCGGCATATCGGTCTATCGTCTCAAAGGCATTAGGCACGAAGAAATCGTCCGCATCCAGCATCATCAACCACTTGCCTTGCGCATGCTCCAATCCCACGTTTCGTGCAGCACCTGCTCCTTTGCCGCAGGGCGAATAGAGTATCCGTACATTCTTTCGTGTGCGGAACAGGGTAGTGTCAATCGGTTTTGGGCTGTTATCCACCACGAGTACCTCCACGTCATCCCGTTCCGGTACACTCTCAATCGCGCGCGGAAGAACATCCAACGACTCATAATGGGGCACTATGACGGTATAACGTATCATCAGTTCAACCAGTTAGCCGATTTCCGGCTTTCTATGTTTCTGCTATTGCGTATGCGGGCTCTGTTTCGGCAAAGCGTCCACTTCGCTGCAATCCACTCGCGTATATATTCGCACGTCCGATGCGCTAACAACGCGGCTCCAAACTCCTGCAAGCAGACTTTATGACGCATGGCAAAACGTTCGGCACGTCCAAGACGGATATTGGTATCTATCAGTAGCAGTTTCCGATACAAGGAGCCTTTTTTATATACCGCTTCGTTTCCGTGTGTCTTGCGGTCGTGATAGATAAACGCACCGGGAACGAGACGTACGCCATATCCGTGGAACAGCACTCGTTGCACATAGTTGTCATCCTCGCCGTATTGCGTGAACAGCGGATTGAAACCGCCGATCTGCCGTATCAACTCAACCGGAAGCAACCAACAAGCCGCATTGGCATATTCCACATCATAGTATTGCTTTCCGTTGCCGCTCAACAGGAAGTCTTCTGCCAAACCGTTTTGCTGTGCACTCGCTATGATGGTCTGTTTGTAAAACAAACCGTCTATCCGATTGCCGTCTCCGTTTAAATGAACCGGAGTCAACAGGTGTTTTCCATCATCGCATGCCAACAAACGTTCTAATGTCTCCGGCTGAATGGCGGCATCCTGATTGAGTAGCAGTACATGTGTTGCATCGTGAGCCAAGGCGTATTCCATGCCGATGTTATTGCCTTGTCCGAAGCCTGAATTTTGCTTTTGCGGCAGCACGATACATTCAGGATAGTTGTCTTGAATAGCATCCAAGGTGCCATCCGTAGAGCCGTTATCCACAACGACAGGTGTCACGGTCAACTTTGACTCACGCAGACTTTGCAGACATCGGTCTATCCATTGGCTTCCGTTATATGTGACAATAATGCAATACAGTTTCATGCGTTCAAACTATGTTTTGTTTTTATGCTGTGACTCAACAACCAGCTCAGTATCAATGACCCGATCACGTAATAGCCGACATTCACCTTGTAGTAACTATAGTAAAACAATCCTTGCAACGGTATCAGCAGCAGTATAAGGATTATCAGCAAGCGGCTAAGCAAAATCGTACCGTTATGGTTTGCTGTCCGGCATATCAACGTGCTGATAACATAAAAGATCAGCACATAAACAATCATGCCTACATGACCTAAATCAACCATCAAATCACCTAAAAAAGTGAAAAACACACCGATATTCAATCCCGAAAACGACCATATCATATCACGATAGTCATCCAGATTCCATCCAGGATGAAGGATAAAGTAATTCGTTATAGGGAATATTCTGTCAAAACGGACATTATGAACGGTGTAGTTGCAGAAGAAGTAGTTGAAATTGACAAACGATTGCCCGCTGTATGCTATCAGACTGTCAAAACTGCCGGTATCACCGGCTATTCCTTTGGTCGTAAAACGTGCGATGGTTACTGCTCCGATAAACAATGCAACTATCGAGCCAAAGACCATAAAAGGCAATAACGCTTTTCTCCGCTCTTCTTTGCTTAGCGTTGGGCGGAAGAAGATGTATAATGCGCAGAACGACAACAACCAGTATATCGGTTGCGTACGTCCTGCAATCAGTACGGCTTTTATAACCGGCGTAAGCGACGACAACAGCAACAGCCAATTGAATACCGCCGATTTACGATGTTGGGCTATATTGATA
The DNA here is from genome assembly GCA_017425065.1 of Paludibacteraceae bacterium. Lineage (GTDB taxonomy): Bacteria > Bacteroidota > Bacteroidia > Bacteroidales > Paludibacteraceae > Colicola. The sequence goes on along the minus strand of JAFPJV010000085.1, from coordinate 10,913 downwards.
TAGTACAGCAGAATGGCGATAGGGGAGAATTGGGAGAAAAGAGTTCCGGGAATTGCCAGAAGCCATTGCCATCCGGTTAATTCCTCGCTTTCCCAATTGTCATATACATCCTCGCGAACTTCTTTCAAGTCGGATTGCAATACATTCTCCAAATTGGTAAAAATACTGAACAGCGTAATGAAAAACGTCAGAATCAGCACCCAGGATAAAACATCTACAAGCCATTCTTTTTGCACTTCCACTTTCTTGATTTGACTGCCGTTGAGACGGGAGAACGGCAAGACACACAATGTGATTAGTCCGCAGTAGCATAGCGTGGCCAATGGAGAAATAGCGATTTTTTCATATACTCCATAGATGTCATACACATCAAATATGTCCACGAAAATGGAGCAAAGTCCCGAAAAAGCATATATCATCAGCACAAAGGCAGCGATGTCCACGCCTCCGTTCTTGCGAATCAGATAAATCGCAAGCAATGTGAAATATATGAATGGGACTGCTATCATTTCTACCGCATAAGTTTTTGTACGGATCCGTCATTATTGCGACGAATCATTATCAACCCATTGCTGTTTTCAGGAACAGGACGTCCCAACACATCATATGTGGACGTACCGTAAGTGTTTCTATATGTATCTTCCGGCAATGTTGTAAAGATATAATTATCCTTCAACTCAGCCATCATGTTCTCTACCACCTGTTTGCGTTGTGTCAGATAGTTGGCGATGTCTTCCAGTTGCTTGTTGGCAGAATGTTGGGATTCCCAACGCTTACCGTCCAAAACAAATGCGGAATCAAGCGTAGCGATCTGCTCTGTTTGTCTTAGTGCGTGTATGTCATTAACCAATTGGTCGAATACGTCTTTTCGCATAGACAACTGTGTATGTGGGCATTACGCCGTTTTCTATAACGATGTACAAGATGGGGATATTCAGGCTGTCACATTGTGCCTTATACAGGCTGTCAGTGGCGCTGATGCTATACAATGCCAGTGTATATACCAGCATGCATACTATACAAACGATTCTATGTGTTTTCGTTCTCATTTATCCCACAGTTCTTTAATTACTACACTCGGCCATTTCCAGTTTTGGTATGCCAACTGGGCGAGACCCGGAGCCAAAACCAATCCCCACATTCCCATTTGCAGCGGGCTGAGGAAGATCCATAATAGTAGTACCGTAGCAGCTCCACTCACCAAGGACGGAATGAAGAACGGAATCTTGTTATCCGCCATGATAAATCCTGCCGAGACAGCGTGGTTGTGTTCCAATAGGCTGATAACCAACATTACGCATAACATAGCTATCGGTACGAAATACGTTTGACTGCCAATAAGGTTTAGCGCCCATTCTCCCAAGAAAATCCAAGCTATACCACCTACCAGATACACCGCCAACAGACTGCCGGTACAAAGCAAATAGTATCGTCTCAGTTCCGCCAGGTCTTTCTCTGCGCGGCATTGAGCCAGTTTCGGCATATACGACTGGTAGAATACCGTGGCACATCGTGCGAGAATATCCATTACTTGAATAGTAATACCGTAGCAAGCAATCTCTTCCAATGTCAGAAACGCGGATCCGATCAACAGGGCTGACTTGTTTACACAAAAACCGCCTAACTGGGTCAAACCGATCTTGACCGCATTCGGTGAAATGGCAGACAGAATCTGTTTCGGGTCGGCAGTCTCCGCTTGCTTCAGATGCGCTTTCAGTTCGCGTGTGAAGAACACCCGATACGTCAGCACACGGCGTATGACGGTTGAAGCCAGTTGAGAAGTCACGATGGCTGTCAGTCCTAATCCTGCATATATCAACCCGATAGCCAGTCCGATATAAACTGCTTGGCCAAGCATGTTGATTTGTTGTGCCCGTTTCACGTAGCCTTTGCCGGTTAGCAGGGCTTCGTAGTACATCGTATAGAGGTTGTAGCAGTTGATGCCGATGAGCAGCACCCATGCCACCATGGCATCTTGCCGGTCGCCCGAGTATTTCTGCAGGATATAGTAGAAATACGCTGTGCCGGCTGTTGCCAACAACCCGAAAACCGCCAATGCCATCCATCGGTAGAACCGCTTCATGGCCGTCAGCGTTCCCTTGAGAAGGCTGTAATCGACAGCCGATTCACTCGTCGTGTGAGCAACGCCGTCTCGTTGCAGCGCCTTTACACCGGAGAAGATATAACTGATATTCCTTGCAAAAGTAGGACGGAAACCGAAGTCCAAAAGCATGACCAAGGCCGTGATTGCCTGGAAAATATTCCAGATTCCAACGGTCTCTTGCGGCATTTTGTGCAGGATAAACGGCAGCAGAATCACGCCGGCACCGATCATAAATGCCGTTCCCGCATAGCTCCATGCTATCTCACGCTTGCCGATATGTTCTACTTTTTCTGCCAAATTACCAATTACCAATGTCCAATGACCAATATCTTCTGCTATCAGTCTCTTCGGAAAATATCTCGGGTATATACTTTTTCTTTCACATCATCCAGAACCGCGTCATAACGGTTGGCGATGATTGCTTGGCTGCGAAGCTTGAAGTCGGCTAAATTATTTACCACTTCGCTGCCAAAGAACGTACTGCCGTTCTCCAAACTCGGTTCGTAGATAATGACTTGCGCTCCTTTGGCTTTTACGCGTTTCATGATGCCTTGGATGCTCGACTGACGGAAGTTGTCGCTATTCGATTTCATTGTCAGACGATAGACGCCGATAGTACACGCATGCTCCTGCTTGGCATCAAAATCGCCTTTGTGATAGTAATCGTAATATCCGGCTTTGGCCAGTACGCGGTCGGCAATGAAATCCTTGCGCGTGCGATTGCTTTCCACGATGGCTTCGATGAGATTCTCCGGCACGTCTTGATAGTTAGCAAGCAGTTGCTTGGTGTCTTTTGGCAGACAGTAACCGCCGTATCCGAAGGACGGGTTGTTGTAGTGAGTACCAATACGCGGGTCGAGGCAGACACCATCGATAATAGCTTGTGTATCAAGTCCTTTCATCTCGGCATACGTGTCGAGTTCGTTGAAATAACTTACGCGAAGAGCCAAGTACGTGTTGGCGAACAGCTTGACAGCCTCCGCCTCGGTGAGTCCCATGATTCGCACTTCGACATCCTGTTTGATAGCACCTTCTTTGAGTAGGGAAGCGAACGTGGAAGCTTCGGTAACGGCACGGGTATTGTCTAGGATTGTCCCGACAATGATTCGACTTGGATACAGGTTATCCTCGAGCGCCTTGCTTTCGCGCAAGAACTCCGGAGAGAAAAGAATATGGTCGCAATGATACTTCTCGCGTACCGATTTCGTATAGCCTACGGGAATAGTCGATTTGATTACCATTATCGCCTTTGGATTGACACGCAAAACCGTCTCAATCACATTCTCTACCGCGGAAGTGTCGAAATAATTGAGTCGGCTGTCATAATTGGTCGGCGCAGCAATAACCACGTATTCAGCATCTTTGTATGCGGCTTCGGCATCGAGCGTAGCCGTAAGATTCAACTGTTTCTCCGCCAGATACTTCTCGATATACTCGTCCTGGATAGGCGAGATACGACGATTGATCATATCAACCTTCTCCGGGACGATATCCACAGCTACCACTTCGTTATGCTGGGCGAGCAGGGTAGCGATACTCAGTCCGACATACCCCGTTCCTGCAACTGCAATCTTCATAATCAGATATGTTCTTCTACACCGCGGAAGTGAACGTTGAGTTCATGGAGATGCTCCAGCAATGTGCCGAGCGACGTACCCTTGGTCATTTCTGCAAAGGCATTCACATCTTTCGGGAAGCATTTACCACCATATCCGAACTTGCCATCGGGACCGGGCACGTATGTGTGCGTGTCGTTGATGTAACCGGAAAGTAGTACGCCGGTATGCACTTTGCGCCAGTCGGCTCCCATCTTCTCGCAGTACTCTTTGCAAGCGTTGAAGTAGGTCACTTTGTAGGCTCCGAATACATTGTGCATGTATTTGGTCAACTCAGCTTCCAGCGGAGTCATGACAGTGAATTTCTTTCCGACAAAAATCTTGGTGAGCAATTCATGTGCACCGGTGAAGACCATGGTCTGCTTGTTGAAGTCCTCGATGAACGTGCGCTCTGTCAGGAACTCCGGCATGTAATAGACATTGTGTCCTGTTTCTTTTGAGAGTCGATCGCTTGTTCCAGGGAGGATCGTAGTGCGCACAAATACAGGTACATCCGGCAGATTCTTGATCAACTCGGTCATCAGTTGCAAGTCCTGCGTGCCATCTTCTTCGGTAGGTACATGGATCTGCAAAAAGGCGATGTCAATGTCACTCAAGTCATCGTTGTAACCCTTGTAAGGGTCGCTGATGAACAATTTACACTCCGGGTTGTTGTTTTCCAACCAATTCTTCAGTGCTCCGCCAACGAAGCCGCATCCGATAATTCCAACTTTAATCATAATTGTAATGTTTTTATTATTTTTATTATTTTAATTTGCACAAAACAGCCCGCAAAGGTACAACTTTTTTTTTATATACACAAGCGCGCGCACATAAATAATGACAAAAAATGCCTAAATTGCTCAAAAAATCATATTTTTCAATTTTGAATTTTCAATTTTCAATTATTATTACTACCTTTGCACCGAATTTGGCATATTATGCGCTTTTGAAAACAAACATAACAAACTAAAAATACAAAAAAATGAAACATTTCAAGTTATGGAATACGCTCTGCGGCTGGGTGGTATTTGCCATCGCGGCGGCGACGTATCTCCTCACAATCGAGCCTACTGCGTCCTTCTGGGATTGCGGTGAGTTCATTGCGAGTGCCCACAAACTCGATGTCGGACACCCGCCCGGAGCACCGTTCTTCATGTTAATGGGGCATTTCTTCTCGCTTTTTGCGAGTGATGTGAGTCATGTAGCCATGTGCGTCAATGCCCTTTCGGCTTTGGCAAGTGCGTTCACGATTCTGTTCCTTTTCTGGACGATTACCGCACTCGGCCGTAAACTGATTTCTCCCGATTCCATCGGAAGAGTAATCGCTCTTCTCGGAGCCGGAGCAGTTGGTGCATTGGCTTACACTTTCTCCGACACATTCTGGTTTTCGGCTGTCGAAGGCGAGGTCTATGCTTCGTCCTCTTTCTTCACGGCCGTTGTCGTATGGCTCATTCTCAAATGGGATGAGAAAGCCGATGAACAGGGATCGGATAAGTGGCTGATTCTCATAGCTTATCTTATGGGACTTTCCATTGGTGTCCACCTGCTGAACTTGCTGACCATTCCGGCACTAGTGCTGGTTTATTATTTCCGTCGCTACGAATTCTCGTGGCTCGGAATATTCCAGGCTATGCTGGCTTCCGTGGCGCTTCTTGCAGGCGTACTTTATGGTATTATTCCGGGATTCCCGACGATTGCAGGTTGGTTTGAACTTTTGTTTACCAACACGCTTCATATGCCGTTTAATACCGGTCTTGCCGTATATATCGTGCTTACTATCCTTGCGCTTGTATGGGCGATATACGAATCCTATGTGGATCGTTCCAAGGTACGTGAGGTGATTTCTTTTGCACTTGCTTTTGCCCTTTCCGGAACGGCTTTTCTGTTCTCGAAGTGGTATATGGGATTGATTCTCACGGCTGTTTTGGTTACGGTTCTGCTCTCCCGCAAGGACTGGATTGATGCACGCTGGCTCAACACGCTGACGCTCATGATAGCCATGGTGCTGGTCGGTTATTCGAGTTATGCGGTGCTCGTCATCCGTTCCAATGCCGATACGCCGATGGATCAGAACTCGCCGGACAATGTGTTCTCTCTGAAGTACTACCTCAACCGTGAACAGTATGGCGACACGCCGCTTCTTTACGGACAGACCTACAATGCGCCTGTGAAGCTCGAAGTAAAAGGCAATATCTGCGAACCAGTTGTAAAACGAGGTGAAGCGCAGTATGCTCCGGCTCCGCATGTGGACGGCCAGCCGGATCGCTATGAGCGCACGGGTTACAAGGAGTCGTATGAGTACATGTCGGAATTCAAGATGTTCTTCCCGCGTATGTGGTCGCCCAACGGCAGTCATGTGGAGGCATACAAGGAGTGGGCGAATATCCACGGCAAGCGCGTTCGCTACGAATACTGCGGACGTCATGAGACGCGCTATTGTCCTACGTTCGCCGAGAATATGCGTTTCTTCTTCAGCTATCAGGTCAATTTCATGTACTGGCGTTATTTCATGTGGAACTTTGCCGGACGTCAGAACGACTTGCAATCCTATGGCGATGTCTCAAAAGGCAACTGGATCTCGGGTATTCCGTTTATCGACAACGCCATGCTCGGCGACCAATCCAAACTGCCTGCCGAACTCCGCAACAATAAGGGACACAACGTCTATTATATGTTGCCGCTTTTGCTCGGTATCATCGGATTGGTATGGCAGTGTGCCAAGCGTGTCACCAAGGATGGCAAGCAGAAATCCGAGGGCTGGAAGTCGTTCTCTATCACGATGTTCTTGTTCCTGCTGACCGGACTTGCCATTGTGGTCTATCTCAACCAGACGCCTTATCAGCCGCGTGAGCGCGACTATGCGTATGTCGGTTCGTTCTATGCATTCTGTATATGGATCGGTATGGCTGTCATGGCTGTTTACGATTGGTCGGAGAAGCTTATGAACAACAAGTACGCACAGGGTGCTGCCGCTTTCCTTATCACGTGTGCTGCGCTTCTGATTCCTGTTCAGATGGCTTCCCAGAACTGGGACGACCATGATCGTTCCGGTCGTTATTCGTGCCGCGATTTCGGTGCTAACTACCTGAAATCGTGTGAAGACCAGGCCATCCTTTTCTCCAATGGCGACAACGACACCTTCCCGCTTTGGTACAATCAGGAAGTGGAAGAAGTCGGCACCAATCTCCGTGTCTGCAACCTTTCGTATCTGCAAACCGACTGGTATATATCCCAGATGAAACGTCCGTACTACGAGTCGGCTGCGCTGCCTATTTCGTGGGAATACAAGGACTTCATGCCGGGACAGAACGAGTGGGCTCGCGTAGAGGACAAGCTCGGTCGTCCGCTGGATGTTGAGACTGCCTTCAAGTTCCTGCGTTCCGATGAAAAGGAAACCAAGAACCGCGAGGGCGACAACTATCTTCCGGCTTCGAAACTCTACGTCGAAGGACTTAACGGCGACTCTATCTTCCTGCGCGAGGCAAGTCGTTACACCCGTTCCGAGATGATGATCATGGAGATGCTCTCCACCAACAAATGGAAACGTCCTATCTATTTCTGCGTAACGGTCGGAGGCGACTATTATCTTGGTTTGGAGCCGTATATGGAATTGGTCGGCTTGGCTTATCGCGTCACGCCGGAACGTTCGCAAAACGGTCGTCCGCGCGTCAATGTCGATCTCATGTTCGACAATTTGATGCATAAGTTTGCCTACGGCAATATGGATCAACCCGGCATTTATATCGACGAAAACCTCATGCGCATGTGCAAAACGCATCGCTCGATGTTCTGCCAACTGGCCGAAGAACTGGTGCAGCAGCATAAAGACGACTCGGCGAAGCAGGTGCTCGACTATTGCGAGAAAGTGCTACCTGAGTATAACATCCCGTACGACCACTCGTCTGCCTATATGGCATCGCTTTACTATGAGATAGGCGAGAAAGAGACGGCAAACAAGATGTTTGTCAAGATGGCCGACAATGCGGTTGAGTATCTTACTTGGGGACATTCGCTCAATCGTCGTCAACGCGCATCGGTAGAGCAGACGCTGCGTACACAGCAGTATATCCTTCAGGTTATTCTCCAGCAATGGAATCGTGGAGGCGAGGATGAATTGTTCGACAAATATGCCCAATATATAGAACGAAATGAATAAAATCAATCAAGTACCTGTCTTGCTGCTCACCGGCTATCTCGGGAGCGGCAAGACAACGCTTCTGAATCGAATCCTCTTGAACGAAAAGGGGATTCGGTTTGCTGTTATAGTCAATGATATCGGCGAAGTCAACATAGATGCCGAACTCATCCAAAAGGGTGGAGTGGTCAGCCAGCAGGACGATAGTCTTATCGCTTTGCAGAATGGCTGTATCTGTTGCTCGCTGAAGATGGATCTCGTCGCTCAACTGCACGATTTGATCGCGCAAAAGACATTCGATTACATCGTCATCGAGGCTTCCGGCATTTGCGAACCGGCACCTATTGCCCAGACTATTCTATCTTATCCGCAGATGGTGCCTCAGTTTGCGCAGGACGGCCTGCCGCGGCTGGATTGTATCTGTTCGGTAGTGGATGCGTTGCGTTTGCGCGATGAGTTCATGGAACAGTTGTCCGAGAATATAAAGCAGTCCCAAATAGCTGCACACCCTTCGAAGGAGGAAGATTTGGTGTCGCTTGTTACCGAGCAAATCGAGTTCTGTAATCTAATCCTGCTCAATAAGGCTGCAGAGGTTTCGCCCGATGAATTGGAGCATATCCGGGCAATCATTCGGGCTATCCAGCCAAAAGCGGAGATTATCGACTGCAATTATTGTGACGTGCCGCTTGACAAGTTGCTGAATACGCAATCGTTTGATTTTGAAGCCGTTGCTACTTCTGCCACGTGGATTCATGAAGTGGAATCCGCGCACGACGATGATGACGACGATGACGATGAACACGAACATCATCATCACCATGAGCATGAAGATCATTCCCATTGTGATCATGAGCATGGTCATTGTGTGCACAATCACGAACATGGCCACTCGCATATGGAGGAATTTGGTATTTCCACCTTTGTCTATTATGCGCGTCGCCCGTTTGATTTGGGGCTGTTCGACGAGTTTGTGGCGGCTCACTGGCCTAAATCGGTCATTCGTTGCAAAGGAATGTGCTATTTCCAGGAGGAATACGACATGTGCTATCTCTTCGAGCAATCCGGGCGCCAGTTCAATCTACGTCAGGCGGGACAATGGTTTGCAACGATGCCGGAAGATGAATTGGAGGCGATGAAAGCGAATGACGCCACACTGCGTCACGATTGGGACGAGCAGTATGGCGACAGAATGCAAAAACTCGTGTTTATCGGCCAGAACATGGATCAGAAGGCGATTACCGACGCCTTGGACTATTGTCTGGTCTGACAAAACGGTCGGAATACCTGTTTTCTATAGTCTTGCCGACAATTGGTCATAGTATTTGGGCGAAACGCGTATCGGTTTCAAGTCCGGATGATCCAGTTCGGCAACAATCATGCCTTCTTTGTCACGGCGCAATACTTTCACATGTTGCGGATTGACATAGTACGAACGCTGGCAACGAACGATTCCGTGCTGTTGCATTAGTTCTTCCAGCGATTTCATCGAGTTGCGGAGCGTGTATTCTTTTACACGCTCTCCTTCTGTATAGCGGATAATGACGTAGTTCTCATCGGCCTGAATATACTGGATCGCATTGGCTGCAATCACCAGTTTCAGTCGTTTCGTATTGTCGTATAGTCTTATCAGTTCGTCGTCTGCCTCTTTCGGCTCTTCGCTTAGTCCCATGGCTGTAAAGAGAAGATTGATAACCAAATACGGATATATCGTACTGGCAAAAATCAATACGGCGGAATGTCCTACAGCCTCGAAATAGGGATACTCTCCCTGATACATCAGCGCCATGTACATGCCGACAAACATACTCATGCCAAGCCACTCGCCGCCATACCAAACAATATACCGGAGCCATGTCAGCGGAATCCATTTGCGATACGCGCGCATGATAATTCGGCTCAGCGTAATGACGCCCAGCACGATGCACATGATCATCAGTAGGTTAAATGTGGCTTTCCCTTTTCCCATGTCCAGCCAATTCATCGCCCATGCGGGTTCATAAATCAGGTAAAACACTAATAACCAGATAGGAATAATCAATGCGTGCGTTAGCAACGACGAGATGGATGTGATCTTTTTCGGAGTCTCCATAAAAGCACTTTTTTTGATTAAATTTAGTCCGTTATGTTGTTGTGACGAAATCCGATAAGCCGGTTTTTTGTCACTAATAACTGCAATTTGTCTGCATTCACATATGTTTTATCAAAAATTATACCAAACTATCAATTTGTTTTCGCTGACTGACAAATTGGCAGTAATTTTGCACCGTCAAACGATTAAAATTAGACGTATATGATGGATACAAACATGATTTCCAAAGTTGTTGCTTTGGGTGACTCGATTACTAAGGGTGTCGTTTTGGACGGCAGCCGCTACAAGATACTGAACAATGCTTTTGTCGAGCAATGTCGCGAAGAACTTTCTCTTCCTTTTGATAATTACGCGCGCATGGGATGTACTGTGGAGCGTGGTTTGGAAATAATGGACAAGCACGAACAATCGATTCGTGAGTCCGACATCACTTTCCTGGAGTACGGAGGCAACGATTCCGACTTCAATTGGCAGGAGATTGCCGATGCACCGAAACTCCAGCACTATCCGCATACCGAACTGCCGCTCTTTGTGCGCACGTATCGACGGATGATTCAGCGTGTGAGGGAGTGGGGAAGTCAACCGGTCTTGCTTTCGTTGCCGCTGATGGATCACGAGCGCTTCTTCGGTTTTGTCTGCCGCGACATGAACGGGCAATCGCGCGATAACGTACTCGGATGGCTTGGCGGACAGGTGGAGCGGATCCGCAATTACCACGACATGTATAACTTGCAGCTCTTCCGGCTGGCTGCCGAAGAGCGTGTGCCCATTGTGGATATTACCTCTCCTTTCCTGGTGAACACGGATTATACCCGCTGTCTTTGTGAAGACGGAATCCATCCCTCATCGCTCGGACACGATATGATAGCTACACAAATTTTGCAAAATTGGAAGCATTTACTTTCATCTTTCTGACAATCGATAAAAACATATTGCGTATTCCGGCAGATTTGTGTATTTCCGCTTCCGATTTCATGGTTCTTTGTG
>JAFPJV010000084.1 GCA_017425065.1 Paludibacteraceae bacterium | reverse complement strand
CGCCAAGAAATGGGACGACATCAAGATGTTTATCCAGTTCGGCATGCTCACCGACGAGAAGTTCTACGAGAAAGCCGTCGGTTTTGCCCTCTTGAAGAACATCGCGGGCGAGTATCTGCCACTGGCCGAATACAAGGAAAAAGTGAAAGCCGCACAGACCGACAAAGACGGCAACCTCGTGCTGCTCTACACCAACGATCCGGATGCGCACTACACCTATATCGAGCGTGCGAAAGAGAAAGGCTACGACGTGCTGCTCATGGACGGCGAACTGGATGTACATTGTATGAGCCAGGCAGAGTCGAAAGTCGAAAGTCAAAAGTTGAAAGACGATGGCGATAAACCGCAGGCGTTGCGATTCGTAAGAATCGATTCTGACACTATCGAGAACCTGATCCGCAAAGAAGAGGCCGCCAAGGACTCGTATTCCGACGATCAGAAAGAGGGACTTCGCAAAGCCTTTGAAGCCCTGCTGCCGGCCGCAGAAGACAAACTGCGCTACTTCGTAACCTGCGAGGCGGCCGCCAAAGATGCACTGCCTGTGTTCCTGACGCAAAACGAGTTCATGCGCCGTATGAAGGAGATGGCGGCTCACCAGCAAGGCATGTCGTTCTACGGACAGATGCCCGATCAGTACAACCTGGTTATCAACACCTCGCACCCGCTGATACAAGAACTCGTGGGCAAAGAGACCAGCGAAGAAGTACAGGAAGAAGTGGAGCGGAAAGGCGAAAAAGAGGGCGATGCACCGACCAAGGAGACCGTCATCAAGACCGTCTATAAACTGGAAGGCGAAGACGAGCGGCTGAAACAGCTGATTGACATCGCGTTGCTTGCCAGCGGCCAGTTGAAAGGCGAGGCATTGGCTAAGTTCGTCAACCGTTCGGTAGAACTGCTATAAAGTTATTTGAGTTTTTTCGCCCAACGGCGGACATATTCGTACCACTCTGCGGCATTGGTTGCCACAGGGTGGTCTTCTTTTGTCGCCCCCACGCATGTCAGATAGAAATGGCAGGTGTACTCTCCCCACTCGTGGCTCTTGACTCTCGACTCTCGGCTCTTGACTTTCAAGAGACAGAGGTTGTTGCGGCTGTCGTGCACGGGTCTGCCGGCAAAGGGTTTGGGAATGAAGACGGCGAGTCCGACGCTCTCTTTGGCGTACTTCACGCTGTCGTTCACCGGCCAGTCGGTGCCCCACGAAGCCAAGAGAACGCCACGGTCGGTCTCTTCGATTAGTTCGGCCTTGCCCGGCAGCAGTTGTACGCCGGTGCAGAGTCCCTCAACAGGATCCGTCACGAAGACGTCGCACCGCATGTCGCGATGTCCCGCCCGGATGGTATAATCCGCCCGCAGAGACGTCATCTGCCGCGTCTCGGGCAGGTCCTGCCGGCCGTCGGGAATCGTCCAGTCGATATCGCCTACGGCAACGGTTGCTTTGCTGCGCGTCTGACGGACGATCCATTGCTGGCGTTCGCCTACTTCCTCGATATGATAGAGGCGGTCGTTCCAGTACTTGACTGTTCCGACGCCTACCGTACTGCCGACACGCAGTATGTCGTCGCCGTAATGGGCGGCCAGCAGGCTGTCGTTGGGATACCAGTAGCTCTGTGCCAGCTCCAGACGAGGCGTGCGCTTGCAATAGACGTCGATGGTCTGCTTCTTGTCGAAATAGATGCGATACGCCATCAGTTCGGATTCAACGGCTACGCCGTGGTGGTGAAGCTGATGGTAGGTGTCCTCATCCGGGCCGTCGTACCAGCCGTCGATAGGATAGCAGTGGCGCGTCTTGCCTTCGGCATGAATGACGGTATAGCCCGGCATGTCGGAGTAAGCCTCGGTGCCTATCTTCCAGAACGACGTAGCCACCCGCGGACTGCAGCCTGCGAGTAAGACCGTCGCTAAAGCGACTGTTAGACCGCTTACGCTGTTAGACCGTTTCACTGTTTAGACTTATTTCTGCTGAACATTGGTTACTGTAGGTGCCAGAATGAAGGCTTTGCCGTCTTTTGGCAGGATTTGTACGTTTTCTATCGTGAGTCCGTCGGTCTGACGCAGCAAGGCTCCTTCGTCGCCCTGCATCTTGATGTTCTTGAGGCTGACGTTCTGAATCTTCATCTCCGGCAGGCCGTTGAAGTACATGCAACGTTTTACGTTGGTCGCCGTGCAATCCGAGATATAGATGTTCTTGAACTGCGGCGTCTCTTCGCTGGCTGGCGGTGCGTCGGCATTCATGCGTGCCGCCAGTTCTTCCTCAGTCTCTTCGCCGGCTGCTTTGCCGCCATAGAAGAGGTCGAAGAGCAGGGCTTCGTTGGGAATGTTGCACATATGGACGTTCCGGATGTAGATATTCTCCACGATGCCGCCGCGTCCTCTTGTGGACTTGAAGCGCAGGCCGACATCGGTGCCGATATAGAGGTTGTTGGTCACTTGTATGTTCTTGATGCCGCCCGACATCTCGGAGCCGACAACGAATCCTCCATGGCCGTGATAGACGACGCAGCGATCGACCACGACATTCTCCGTCGGAACTCCGCGGTCACGCCCCGGCTTGTTCTTTCCGGACTTCATGCAAATAGCATCGTCGCCTACGTCGAAGCTGCAACGCTGGATGAGCACGTTCTTGCACGACTCGACATCCACGCCGTCGCCGTTCTGGCTATACCATGGGTTGCGAACGGTTAAGTCGGTGAGTATCACGTTCTCGCACAGGGAGGGATGGAGGTTCCATGCGGGGGAGTTCTCGAAGGTGACACCCTCGAGCAGGACGTTCTTGCAACCCACGAAATGGAGCATGACGGGTCGCAGGAAGGACTTGATGCGGTTCCAGTCCTCGGGATCGGTCACTACGGGCACATTCTGGTCTTCGCAAAGCGTCTGCGCATAGACAGAGCCTGAGTCGGGATACCAGATGTTGTTCACGACGACACCGCCTTTTTCCTTAAGGTGTTTCTTCCACTGGCTATCCGTCATTTTGGATTTCTTGAGCGGCCGCCACCAGTCACCGTTGCCGTTGAACACACCATGTCCCGTGATGGCTATGTTGGTTTGCAGAAAAGCGGAGATGGGGGACGTACAGCGCTTTGTTGGAATACCTTCAAACCAAGCGTCGTAGATCTCATATAAGTCCAAGTCTGGCGAGAAGGAGATAAAGCTGTTCTGCTCGGTATGAAGCCGTACGTTGGAGCGAAGCAGGATAGGCCCCGTGGTATATAAGCCGGCGGGAATGATCACTGTTCCTCCTCCGGCTTGGTGGCAACGGTCGATAGCCTCCTGAAAGGCTTTTGTGGCTAACTCAATACCCGTTGGATCCGCACCGAAATCCAGTACGTTATAGGTCTTCTTGCCGAATGTCGGCACCGTTACTTTGGGCATATTGAACTCCGCCGTGCGGCATAGTGCGTTTGCCTCTTTCTGCGTCATGTTCTGATACGACGGACGGGCGCAAACAAGCGTTGCGGCGCATAAAACGGCCACGGTTAGAAACAGTTTTCTCATGATATGAGCGGTATTGGTGATTTTGCGTGCAAAATTAGTGCTTTTCTGCGAGACGCTTGTGCACTAATTGCTCAAAAAGGTGCAAAAATTGTTGCAGGGTAGGAAATATGCTCCAAAAAGAGTCCTTTTGCATCGGCAGAATGCCCTGCGCGGCTGCGCGAAAGAGACAGAATGACGTCGCGGAATTCGTCGGTCGTCATGCGTCCGCGTCCCACTACGAACAGGGTGCCTACGACGGCACGTACCATGTTTCGAAGAAAACGGTCGGCGGTAATGGTGAAGTAGGCTTCGTACGGGTTCTCCTGTGTCCAGCAGGCTTCGCGTACGTCGCATATCGTCGTTTTGACGTCGGTATGCGTGCGGCAGAAGGCGGCAAAGTCCTGTTTGCCAAGAAGTAACTGTGCCGCATGGTTCATCTGCTCGAAGTCCAGGCCGGCTGCTACGCGTGTGCGGAGACCGGTGGCAAAGGGGTCTTTGCGGGTAGAGATATAGTAGCGGTAGGTGCGTGACGTGGCGTCAAAACGCGCGTGTGCGTCCGCGCGTACGCGTTCTATATCATATATGGCGATCGAGTCGGGCAGCAGGGAATTCAGTCGTCCGGCGAAGTTGTCCGGCAGTTCGTTCTCCACGTCAAAATGCGCCCACATCTCGCGTGCATGCACGCCAGCGTCGGTGCGCCCGGCAAAAGTGAGCGGCACGACGGTACGCAGGATGGTGGCAAATGCCTCTTCCATCGTTTGCTGAACAGTCACGCCGTTGGGCTGGGTCTGCGAGCCGTGAAAATCAGTGCCGCGGTAAGCGAATCGAATGAAGTAGCGCATTGAGTTCGGGAGACAAGTTGGTAAAATAAGCTACAACGAATCCTCCGCCGAGCAGTAGGACGGAACGTGCGATGCTGCTGAGCCATATATGGCTGATCGGCAGGAAGCGGAGCCATAGCATGTTGATTAGAAAGATAGCGACCAGCAGCACCAGCGTCATGTACCAACGGCGATGGACGATGCGAATGCCGTGCAGTCGGACGGTAATGAGTATCAGGGCAAAGTAGAGCGCATAGGACAGCAGGTTGCTCCAAGCCGCGCCCGTCATGCCGTATCGCGGCACAAGCCAGCTGTTCAGCAGCATGGCTGCGACAGTCAGCAGCACCGAATAAACCATCGAAAAGGCGTACAGCCGCGAGTAGGTGAGGGTCGTCTGGCAGACGGTGAATGTAGCCAGAATGAGTTGCGAGAGGCTGAGAATGAGCACCACGTCACGTGCCGTGGCATAGGTCTCGCCGTTGGGCAGGACATGGAAGATGAGGTCGATATTCACCCAGATGGCAAGCAGGATAAACCCGCCGATGAGCAACAGGTTGCCTGTCACCTGCTGGATCAGTTGCGAGCACTCGGCTTTTTGTCCCTCCTTGAGCGTCCAGGCTATCTGCGGCGAAGCGATGGCATTGACCGAGCGATAGGGAATGCTGACCATGACCGCCATATAGGTGGCGATGGCAAAGATACCGGTGCTGTCCAAGCCCATCTTCGCCGTGATAAAGAACGACGAGAGGATAGGTGCCAGTGTGCCTGCCAGCGCCGTCACCACCAACAAGCCGGTGTAGGACAGGTAGTTACGGAGCAGTCCCGGGTTGTCGCGCAGAAAAGCCATGTCGGGGCGGAAACGGATATGCCCGAGCGTGAAGAGATAGATGATGTTGATGAGTGCAGCAATGCCGTAGTTGAGGCAGATGCCGATCATCAGTCCGTTGAGCGAGAGCACATGGAAGGCGTAGAGCAGGTAAAGCACCAGCAGTCCGATACGCACGATGAGTTCGCGCACTGTCCGTGGCAGGACGATATGCATCAGCACGTTGGAACAGGTCTCGAAGACCTGCTGATAGAGCATAAAGAATGCCAGCGGCAAGACGAGGTAGTAGTACTCGACAAACAGCGGCGACTTCTCGCCAAACCATGCAGCCAGCGGTACATGGCAGGCGCAGTAAATGACTGTAAACAGCAGGAATCCGACGAACGGCACGACAACTGCCCAGAAGAAGAACCCGTGGCTGAGGCTGCCGTCCTCTTGCCGGAAATAGGGCGAGAAACGGATGAGCGAACTGCTCGTTCCCAGTTGGGCGAGGCCGATAAACAGCGTTGCTGTGTCGATGAACACGCGTGCCAGCCCTATTTCCTCGGTAGTGAGGAAACGGGTCAGCACGAAGAACGTCGTCACAAAACCGACCGCGATACCCAGATAGGTCACGATCGTGCCACGCAGCGACTGTTTAGCGATAATGCCCATGAGCGGTTTAACGTTTAGCGTTTAGGGTTTAACGTTTAGCGTTTAGCGTTTAGGGTTTGGCGGCTTTCACATCCAGCAGTTCGACCGTGAACTCCAGCGTTGCATAGGGCGGGATAGCATCGCCTGCACCGCGTTCGCCGTAGCCTAAGCTGTACGGGATATAGAAGCGGTACTTCGAACCCACTTGCATCAGTTGCAGTCCTTCCGTCCAGCCCTTGATCACGCCGTTGAGCGGGAACTCGATAGGCTCGCCGCGCTCGTAGCTGCTGTCGAAGACAGTGCCGTCGAGCAGTTTGCCCTCGTAATGCACTTTCACCGTGTCGGTGGCAGCAGGACGGACGGCTTTCTTGTCTTTGGCTTTCTGGAGCACTTCATACTGCAAGCCGCTGGCCGTTGTTTGCACGCCTTTGCGTTTGCCGTTCTGTGCGAGGAACTGCTTCTCCTCGGCCTGTTTGAGTTCAGCCTGCTTGGCTTGCAGTGCTTCGAATTGCTGCTGCAGCCACTTGGAGAGATCTTCTGCCGAGAGGGTGCTCTCGCCGTTCAGTCCGCATATCATGCCGGCTTTCAGCATCTCGATGTCGGTCGGAATGCCCGGCATTACTTCTTTCTGCTGTTGTACCATTTGCCCCATCTGCTGTCCGTTGATAAGGCCGATATAGAAGTTGATCGAGTCGGCCTGGTTCTTCAGCGCGGGCACGGCAGCCCACAACGTAGCCGTTGTGAGCGCCATGAGCGATAAGATAATATACTTTTTCATCAGTTAATCATTTGAATTTGAAGGTCTTCTTGTGCCGGTTGCCCGGTCTCTACTTTTGCTTTCTTTACCTCCAGCAGCTCAACGCGGAAGACGAGAGCGGAATAAGGCTTGATGAGTCCGCCGCTGCCACGCTCGCCGTAGCCCAGTTCTTGCGGGATGTAGAAGATGTATTCCGAACCCGGAGTCATGAGTTGCAGTCCTTCCGTCCAGCCTGCGATGACGCCGTTGAGCGGGAACTCGATAGGCGTGCCGCGACGATAGCTGCTGTCGAAGACGGTGTCGTTGATGAGTTTGCCTTCGTAATGCACTTTCACGGTGTCGATAGCCGTCGGTTTCTCGCCTTTGCCTTCGCGTACCACTTTGTATTGCAGACCGCTTGTGGTGGTCTGGATGCTGTCCTTCTTGGCGTTGGCAGCCAGCCAGTCGAGGTTCTCCTGCTTCCAGTCGCCGAACTGACGAGTCATGTATTTCTCGTTCAGATAGGTGTTGGTTTCCTCACGGGTCATCATGTCTTCGTAGTTGTACGCACCGTTGATCAAGCCCTGGAATATGATGTCGAAATCGAGCGGAACATCCGGGAATTGCGGGAAGTTGGTGCTGTCTTCTTCAAACTTCTTGAGCGTAGCACCAAACTGACGGCCGCCCAGATAGGTCTGTGCACTGTTGACTTTCAGTTTCAGTCCCTTGTTGATGTTCGCTATCAGCGTGTTGAAGATTTCCTCTGTCGGCGTGATGGTATCCACTTGCTCCAGCATGGGTTTTATCTGCATCGTAGCCATCATACCGAAGGCGTAGTTGACAGAGTCCATGTAGTTGGTTAACTCCACTTCGGTGCGCTCCGACGGACATTTCTTGGCGGGAACAGTCTCGTATTGCAGTCCTTCGGCAGGGGGCATTTGCAGCAACATCTGGGCTTTGCTCATCGACAGGGTTGTAGTGTCTTCCAGCCATGTGTTGACAATAGCCTGCATGTAAATAGGCGCATTGAGCGTCAGTTGCGGCTGGTTGACCAGTCCTTCCGTCTCATACTGACGGATGTCGATACCGAGGCTCAAACCGACCAGTGCGGTAGGAGCTACTTTGTCGAAATCGCCTTTGTAACCGGCTTTGACGGCGTCGAGGAACTCTTTGATGGCTTCGTCCGTGCTGTCGCCGATGTTCGTGGAGTACATCACTCCGAGTGCATAGTTGATTGAGTCGGCTTCTGTCTCTAACGTGATCGTCTTGGGTTTGTAGCCGCAAGAAGCCATCAGAGCGGCAGCCAAGATAAGAATACTAAATTTTTTCATTGTTGTGTTATTTTTGTTTTTTTGGTTTGGTTGATGATTTATTCAATTCCCAGAAGTTCTACGGTGAATATCAGGGCTGCGTAGGGCGGAATCGACTGCCCTGCACCGCGTTCGCCATAGGCGAGCTGATAAGGGATGTAGAACTTGTACTTCGAGCCGATTGACATGAGTTGCAGTCCCTCTGTCCATCCGGCAATGACGCCGTTGAGCGGGAAGGTGATCGACTCGCCGCGACGATAGCTGCTGTCGAAGACCGTTCCGTCGATGAGTGTTCCTTCGTAATGTACGCGCACGGTGTCAGTGGCTTTCGGTTTCTGGCCTAACGACGGCTCCAATACCTCGTACTGCAGGCCGCTGGCGGTGGTTTTCACGCCTTCGCGTTTGGCATTCTCTGCCAGGAACTTCTCGCCGTCGGCTTTGGCGGCTCCGGCTACTTTGGCTTCCAGTTCTTCGAAGAACTTGCCTAACACCTGTTGCGCCTCTTGATACGAGATCTGTGGTTTCTGGCGGGTGAGCACGTCTTCGATGCCCTTTGCCAGATCTTGGTAGTTAAGCGTCTCCACGCCGCTACCCATTAGGTTTTGACCCATACTGAGTCCTAAAGCATAACTTACTTTGTCCATGATTGAATATTTATGATTTCAAATTTATGATTTCAAATTTATGATTTATGATTTCAAAATTGCTGCATAGCGGCTGAGGTATTTGCCGAGAATGTCGAATTCGAGATTCACGACAGAGCCTACTTCAATATATTTGAAGTTGGTATTCTCGTGCGTATAGGGGATAATACATACCGATACGTATCCCTCGTCGCCCTGCTGATCCGGCTCGCAGACCGTCAGGCTGACGCCGTTGATGCTGACAGAGCCTTTGTCCACGCAGAAATAGCCGCGACGGATCATGTCGGGAGAAGAACTGTAGGCAAAGCGGTAGTACCAGCTGCCTTCCGTCTCACGCACCTCGATGCAACGGGCTGTCTGGTCCACGTGTCCCTGAACGATATGTCCGTCCAGCCGCGTGCCAAGCAGCATCGAGCGTTCTACGTTGACCCATTCGCCCTCATGGAGCAGGTCGAGATTGCTTAGACGCAGCGTCTCCTGCATGGCGGTGACGGTATATAGGTCGCCGTCAATCTTGACGACCGTCAGGCATACGCCGTTGTGGGCGATCGACTGGTCGATACTGAGCGGCTCGCCAAAGGGGTTGCGAAGCGTGAAGTGTTTGTTGGTTTGTTCGGTCTCAATCTTGACGACTTGAGCCATTGTTTCTACGATTCCTGAAAACATAGATATAGTCTCTTATCGGGAAATCCCGTTTGGTTAATACATATAGATAGATACCGAGCAGCACGGTTCCGATGCCCATGTGCGCCCACATATTGTCGATATGCAGGGCATAGATCATTCCGTAATAGGCGCAGAGCAGACCGACGGTGAGCAGGGTATAACGTCCGATACAGTGCAAATCGTACGGAACAGGTGCTTTCTTCTGCCCGGTGAAATATGATAGCAACATGATACACAGGTAGCAAACCAAGCTACTGCCGCACGAAGCCCAGTAGCCTATACGCGGTACGCCTACAATCTGCAATACCAGTGTGATGACCAGGCCGATGAGCGAGAAATAGGCGCCCCATTTCGTCTCGTCTGTCAGTTTGTACCAGAAGCTGAGGTTGAAATAAACTCCCTGGAACACGTATGTCCACAGCACTACAGGCACTATTTTCAGTCCTTCCCAATAGGCGCTGGAGATGATGTATCGGAAGATGTCGAGATAGAATATCACGCCCAGCAGGATGAGGAACGAGAAAATCACGTAGTACTTCATCGCGTCGGCATAGGCCTCGACCGACTGACGGTCTTTGTGTTTGGCAAAGACGAACGGCTCGTAGGCATAGCGGAACGCCTGGGTGAACATCATCATTACCATGGCGACCTTGAAGCAGGCGCCGTATATCCCGAGTTGGGCTTGTGCATCCTCTCCCGGGTACAGATAGGGGAACAGGATACGATCCAGTGTCTGGTTCATGATGCCCGCAACGCCCAGTATCAGCAGCGGCAGCGAGTAGCGGAGCATCTCCCGGAGCACCGGCCACGAGAAACGGCCTCCGCGGGGCATAGTGAACGGCAGCAGACAGAGTGTCTGAATGCCGGTGGCTAAGATGTTGCTGATGAACACATAGACCACGTCGTTTTTGCCCAGTACGACGAGGAACAGCAGGTTGAAAGCGATGTTCAGTCCGACGAACAGCAGCTTGAGCGCCGCAAACAGCACCGGGCGTTTCTGATAGCGCAGATAGGCGAATGGGATACAGGCAAAGGCATCCATGGCCACCGTGACGGCCATCATGGCGATGAACTCCGCATGGTCGGCGTAGCCCAAGCCGTTGGCTATCGGCTGGCGGAAGAGCAGACAGAGCACGGCAAACAGGGTGCTCGTCGTGAGCAAGGTCAAAAACGAGGTGCAATACACCACGTTCGGATCCTGATCCTCGCGATTCGCAAAGCGGAAGAAACCGGTCTCCATGCCGTAGGTAAGGATCACCAGCAGCAATGCCGTCCAGGCATACAGGTTGGTGACGATGCCGTAATACTCCGTGCGTGCAAGCACGTAGGTGTAGAGCGGCACTAACAGGTAGTTCAGAAACTTACCGATGATGCTGCTCAGTCCGTAGATGGCGGTGTCCTTCGCCAAGGATTTCATCGAACGATTTACCATTTTGTCATTTACCATTTACGATTTTTCTTTTTCGAATCCGGAGTCACTCCGGCTTCCTACGCATATAACAATTTCACCTTTTGGTGCTTTCTCTTTGAAATGCGCAATGAGTTCCGCCAACGTGCCTCGAACGGTTTGTTCGTGCAGTTTGCTTATCTCGCGACTGACACTTGCCCGGCGGTCGCTGCCGAGCGTTTCGGCTAATTGTTCCAGGGTCTTCACCAGACGGAAGGGCGACTCGTACAGAACCATCGTCTGCTCCTGTTCCGCCAGCAGCCGCAGACGGGTCTGACGTCCTTTCTTCTGCGGCAGAAAACCCTCGAAATAGAAGCGGTCGCAGGGCAAACCCGAATCGACCAGCGCAGGCACGAAAGCCGTTGCTCCCGGCAGACACTGGATCTCGATACCCGCTTCGGTTGCGGCTCTCACGAGGAAGAACCCGGGATCGCTTATTCCCGGCGTACCGGCGTCCGAGATCAGGGCAATATCCGCACCTGCTCTCAAGCGCTCCACGATATCCGCACTTGTCTCGTGCTCGTTGAACTTGTGATGGCTCTTGAGCGGCGTGTGGATGTCGTAGTGCTTCAGGAGCACCGACGACGTACGCGTGTCTTCAGCAAGAATCAGATCGACCTCGCCAAGGACACGCAGTGCGCGCAGTGTGATATCTTCCAGGTTACCTACCGGTGTGGGGACAACGTACAGCATTAGCCAAATCTGCGGTGAAGGGCAGTAATAAACAGGTTGTAGGCCGTAGCCTCTTTATCCCAGTTGAAGTTCTGGTCCAGATAGAACAGCGCCTCGTCGAACGAATCCATCTGGTTAATGGCGTCGAGTGTCTTCTGCAGTTTCTCGCCGCTCTGTCCGAACAGCTCGCGTTGGAACAGGAAGCGATCGCCGAGCGAGATAGCCTGACGGATATCGCTGACCGGCTGTCCATATACATTCGGACGCGGCGCAGGTTGCGGTGCAGGTTGCGGAGCAGGTGCCGGAGCAGGCTGCGGTGCGGGAGCGGGCGCAGGAGCGGCAGGCTTTTCTTCCACAGGCTCTACAACGGTAGGCTCTACAGCCACGGGCATGTCGTCTATCGGCTGGATGGAAACAAAATCGGTCATCACGTCGTCGTCCAACGCGATAATCCCGTCGCCGTCCAGAGGCAACGCCTCGTCCTGCGCCATGTCGATGGAAGGCAGATCATCCAGCGAGAGGGCTTTGGGAACAGACTCCTCAATCGGCTCCGGTTCGGAAACAAGCTCCTCGACAGGTGCAGGTTCCTCAATAGGTGCCGGTTCTTCAATAGGTGCCGGCTCTTCGATAGGTGCCGGCTCGGGGATAGGAGCTGCGATAATAGGCGCTGCTACGGGAGCAGGCTCTACGATAGGCTCCGGCTTCAGTTCCGGTGCGGGTGCCGGTGCAGGACGTTGCGGCAGCGGCGTGTCTAACTGCAGGCTGGCTAACTGCTGGTTTGCAGTCAGCAACATCTCCTCCAGATGCCCAACTTTTGCACGGGTCATTTCGTTGTCCTGGAGCGCTTTGTGCAGCTGTTGCTCCAGTTCGGCAACACGCTTCTCCATGGAATCCATCTTCTGCTCAAGCGCATCAGCGTACGAATTGAGCGATTGTAAGAAATTGTCTTTCATATCATTTAGTGTTTGTTGTTCCGGGTTATTTGGTGGCGTCTTCCAGTTTCTTCATGATGGAGAACATAAACACGGCTGCCATGAGGCATACGCCTACGAATACAGCCCATACCAACCACAGCGGCAGATCGCCCCATAGGAAACCGCCTATCGATACGAGGATGTTGCCCAATGCAGTGGCTACAAACCAGAGACCCATCATTGCGCCCTTGTACTGCGGAGGTGCCACTTTGCTGACGAACGATATACCCATCGGACTGAGCAGCAGTTCGCCGAAAGTAAGTATCAGGTAGGTGACTATCAGGACGTTGGCATTCACGAACGTGCCTTCGCCGGCTTTCACGGCCAACTCTTGGGCTGCCGGACTGAGCAGGTTCACCGAGCAGAGCGCCATGAAGACATAGGCTGCTCCGGCAACCAACATACCGTATGCGATCTTACGCGGAGCACTCGGCTCTTTCTTGCGCTTGGCCAGCCCACCGAAGATAGCCAGGCTGACGGGCGTCAGGGCTACTACGTAGAACGGGTTGAACTGCTGGAAGATAGGCGCCTCGATTCCCATTTCGGCAGGGTGATTCATAAATTTGTATGCCAACAGACCTATCGCGGCTACTCCCACTATCGACCAGATAGTTTTTGCCTTGCCGGTGCCTTCGCCGAAGATGCCGAACAGCGCGTAAACCAATATGGCGACAGCAACCAGGTTGATGATGTCAAATGCCATCGTCTGCACACCTGTTACAACCGGGTTGACGAACTCGTTGGCGAAGTAGGTCAGCGTCAGACCGTTCTGATGGAAAGCCATCCAGAAGAACAGCACGACAGTGAATACCAGACATAGCGCCACGATACGTTTCTTGGTCTGTTCTGG
>JAFPJV010000010.1 GCA_017425065.1 Paludibacteraceae bacterium | reverse complement strand
GCGGTTGATGAAGGCGTTAGGGATAGAGGTGGAGAAGAAGCCCGTGATCGCCGGCGGCACTACTTCCACGCCGTGCTCCATGAGCCAGCGGACGACGCCGTGGTTCGAGAACGAGTTGTACTTGACGTATATCTCACCGACCACACCGACCACCGGCACTTGTTTGGTGGTGTCCGTGATGTCCGTGAACACGCCAGCGGCATCCCGCATGAGTTGGCGGATAGCCCGATAGTCGCGCTTTGCCAAAAGCGGTTGTGCGGCGTAGAGGTAATGGTCGTAGAGCTTGCGCGCCACGCCGGGAATACGTTCGCGCGGAGCGGCAGGATAATAGAGCTTGGCAAGCGTGTCGGCGAAATAGAGTGCTTCCAGCGTCGGACGGATGAGGTGCAACCAGTTGATTTCAAAGCCCGGCTGGCTGTTTTTGAGGCTTGGACCGATGGCCACGGCTATCACCGGCACTTGGCTCATGCCTGCCGCCACCAGGGCGTTTTTGATGAGCGCGTAGTAGTTCGAAGCACGGCATTGACCGCCTGTCTGCGTGATCGCCACGGCGGTTTTCGAGAGGTCGTACTTGCCGGATTTCAAAGCCCGCATGATCGAACCCACCACGATAGTTGCCGGATAGCAGATGTCGTTATTCGCCACATGCAGCCCTTCTTCGGCGTCCGCCTGTGTCGCCATCGGAAGCGACTCGATGCGGTAACCCGCCAAGGCAAAGATAGTGGGCAGGAACTCGTTATAACCCTCTGCAAAATACGGGGTTAAGATGACACGGCCTTTGTCTTCCACCTCAAATGGTTTTGTGGTGAAGGGCGTTTTGTTTTCGAGATCTCGAGATTTCGGTATTTCGGGATTTCGAGGGGCGGCATTGACACTTTCAACGAGCGAACGGACGCGGAGACGGAGCGAACCGATGTTGTTCACATCGTCGATTTTGAGGACGGTGAGGTTCTTGCCGTAACGCGACAAGATCGCCCGCACTTCGTCCAAGATGAACGCGTCTGGACCGCAGCCGAAAGACGTCAGTTCGACCATGTGCAGATTATTGTACGGGCTGTTTCCGACCCAATGTGCCGCCTTGAAAATGCGATTCGGGTACGCCCATTGTGCCATCGCGTTCAGTTCGTCATAGACGGCTTGCCCCTCGTGCGCAGCCACATTCTCCGTGATCACATCAATACCCATCGCCGCAATCGCGTCGGCAATCTTATGCTGAATAAGCGGGTCAATATGGTAAGGCCGCGCTGCCAAGAGAATAACCATGCGACCTGCTGCGCGCGCCTCGTTGAAGACTTGCATGTTGCGTTTTTCCAAGGCATCGAGATAATTCTGCTGCGCTGTAATCGCTTGCGTGATAGCCGTTTGGGCGGTGGGCTCGTTGATATTGAGCGTAGCGAGGTACTCGACTAAAGAAGCCCGCAAGAGTTCCTCGTCCTTGAACGAGATGGTCGGCGCATCCAAAGGAATACCATAGTTCTTCTCGGGGTTGATGGCACTCTTAATCACGTCCGAATAACCGCTGACGACGGGGCAGTTGAAACTGTTCTTCGATTGCTCGTCCTCCTTGCGCTCGAACACCACCCACGGATAGAAAATGCGGTCTACTTGTTTCTCGATGAGGTCCATGACATGTCCGTGCATCAGTTTGGCAGGGTAACAGATATTGTCCGCCACGATGGTCCGCACGCCTTTGTCAAAAAGCCTGTTCGTACTCATGCCGCTCAGCCGCACACGCATTCCGCAACAGCCGAAAAGTGTCTGCCAGAACGGGTAGTTCTCGTAGATGCCGAGGCCGCGGGGAAGACCGATTGTTATTTGTGATTTGTCATTTGTGATTTGTGATTTTTCGAAGAGTAATTTATATTTTTCTTCGAACATATTGATGCCTTTGTGGGCAGTGGTGCCTTCGTTGGAATAGACTCGCTCGCAGTTATTGCCGGAGACGTACTGGCGCCCGTTCGCAAACGAATAGACGCGCACCTGGCAATGGTTCTGACAGCCCGGACAGATCTCTTCTTTCTCCTCGAAATGGTCAGATTGCAGTAACTCGTTCAGTTTCATATTTGGCCTCCTTTCGCATACAATGCACATCCATAGGCGCCCATGAGTTCGGGGATCGGACCAAAGCCGACCTCTTTGCCGGTGAGGATCTCCAAGGCACGAACGACAGAATGATTGCGGAATGTGCCGCCTTGAACCATGATATGTTCGCCTAACTGGTCAAACGATTGCAGTTTGAGCACTTTGTACAGGCAGTTTTTGATGACCGAATAACTGAATCCGGCGGCGATGTCGTCCACTTGTGCTCCTTCGCGCATGGCTTGTTTGACCTTGCTGTTCATGAAAACCGTGCAGCGTGTGCCGAGGTCGTACGGGTGTTGCGCCAGCGTCGCCATGTGTGCAAAATCGTTCACTTCGTAGCCTAATTGGCGTGCAAAAGTCATGATAAAACTGCCACAACCGGATGAACAGGCTTCGTTGATCTCTATCCTTTGGATAGAACCGTTCTCCACGAAGATCGCTTTCATGTCCTGTCCGCCGATGTCGAGCACAAAAGAGACGTTCGGTTGCAGGTGCTTCGCCGCCATGAAATGTGCCATGGTTTCCACGATGCCGTGGTCCAAGCGGAAAGCGGTCTTGAGCAACTGCTCGCCATAGCCTGTCGAACAACTGCCGGCTATCTCGATGTCTTGTCCGAGCGCGTCTCGCATTCGTTGTA
Source organism: Paludibacteraceae bacterium (assembly GCA_017425065.1). GTDB lineage: Bacteria > Bacteroidota > Bacteroidia > Bacteroidales > Paludibacteraceae > Colicola. Next base: position 2,857 of record JAFPJV010000010.1, on the reverse strand, counting down.
AGGCTGAATGAAAAGCCTGCAACGAATTGCCGTTATTATAGCTGTAATCCGTGAAAAGCAGTTCGCCATTTTCGTTAATCAGGACCAATTTGGTTGTTGTGCTGCCGGAATCGACACCCAAATATAGTTGAGAGTTTAGAGTTCTTTGCCCGAGGGCACGATCTGAAGGTACGGAGAGTTGAGTGAAGTTGGTTAGTTGAGAGTTTATCGTGTTATGGCCATACTTCTTCTGTTTGTCGGAAAGCCAGTTTTGGTAATCGGCTTCGTCGGCAAAGAGCGGGGGCAGAGTGCCGGAGAGCGGAGCAACGCTACAATGGTCATTCGTAAATAAGGAACGCACCTGCGCGAAATCGTACATGGTACTTTGCTCCTTTGTACTTAAAAGTGCTGTTCCGATAGCCGGAATAAACTGCGTGTATTCGGGCACAATACAATCCCCTTCATTCATTTCCAAAGCCTGCAACAAGTGCTTGCGCAGTTCGGGGATATAAGCAAACGGACCGCCGCAAAGGAATATCTTCGGGTGCACTTCTGTTCCGCGCGCAAGTGCGCTCACCACTTGCATCGAAACGGCGTGAAGCATCGAGGCGGCAATGTCCTCTTTGCTTACCGAACGGGAAATAAGGTTCTGGATGTCGGTCTTGCTGAACACGCCACAACGGGACGCAATCGGATAGATATGTTCAGCTTTGGCTGCCAGCGCATTCAGTTCGCTTGTCTCCACGCCCAACAACGTAGCTGTCTGGTCGATAAACGCACCTGTTCCTCCTGCGCAGTTACCGTTCATGCGCATCTCCGGCACGCACCCCTCTTCGAAGAAAATCATCTTACTGTCCTCGCCACCGATATCCACCAAACAATGTACATCGGGATAGAGCTGTTTGACCACTTCCGCCGCGGCAATCACTTCTTGGTGAAAACCAACGCCAAGCCGCTGCGCACAACCCATTCCCACCGAACCGGTGATGCTGATAGTGAGACCGCTTCGCTCAAAGTCGAAAGACCGTTCACTTTGTTCACTCAAAGTCGAAAGAATTCCTTCAATCATCTCCTGTCCGACCTTCATCGGTTCAGCGTTATGGCGGCGGTAATCGGTTGCGAGAACTACCGGCTTTGAGTCCGAAGGACGGTCGTTTGTCTTTTGACCTTCGACTTCAATCAATGCCATCTTAATGGTCGTGCTGCCTATGTCAATACCTAATCTATACATTGTGTACCTTATTTGATAAACCTATTAAATTATGCTGCAAAGGTACACAAAAAACCTGACGCACACAAGCGCCAAGTGTTTTTTCTTTAGTGCAGACGGCTATTTATTAATTTGCAGCCTGTTTCCCCTTATAGATTTATCAATTTTATAAGGATTAAAACGCAATCAGCTGGTTATATTGTTCATCGCTAACGGGTTCGAGCCATTCGTTCGTAGCCCCCGGTTGCTCTTGGGTATGAATAGCCAAATGCTGCATCCACGAGTCCGCAGCTGCTCCATGCCAGTGCTTGACGCCTTCGGGAATAGCAATCACGGTTCCCGGAGTAAGGGGAACGGCAGGTTTGTTCCACTCCTGATACCAACCCTTGCCGCTAACACAGACCAGTACTTGTACCGCTCCGTGGTGAATATGCCAGTTATTGCGGCAACGCGGCTCAAACGTCACATTCGCTACACCGCCAAAATATGGTTGCAGAAAACTCTGTCCCACGAAATACTGCGCATAAGCGTCATTCGGTTTGCCCTTCGACCACTCCGTTTGAAGTAATCCTGCCAAGCGTCCGGCTTCCGCCAGAAGACCATTTGCCGCGAGAGCCACCACAATGCCTTGCAGTTGTTCTTCGGTCACACCCATATTGCGTGCGCCGGCGATGTGCGCTTTTAGTTGCGGCTCCACGCCTTCCAAACCGCTCAACGCAGAAACGGTCACCAACTCGCGGTCGGCGTACGTCAAGTTATCGCGGGCAAAAATATCTCCGAATAAATGCGCCTTCAAGTAATAATCCGTAGCCTCCGCAAACTCATACTCAAAAGCCTTGCCCACCAACTGCGTCTGCACGCGCGTTCCTTCTTTTAACGCATCATACTCATCGCTCAACGGACTTGCATCCTCGCCCAAAAGAACTTTCACACCTTTCGCCTGTCTATCTCCTATAACGCGCTGCAACACGCCCAAGGCATTCAAGCTCCTCGGAAAACCCGTGTAAGCATACAGCTGTGAGAGTGCTTCCTTGATCTGACTAACCGTCAACTCGGCCTCTAACCCGTTATGAATAGCCGACTCAATCGCCACCATGTCTCCCTTAGCCTCATCGCAAGCGATAGCACTCATCCACGTCGCCTGTTCCGTTGTAAATGAAAGTTGGTTCATATCTTTTGTTTCTGTCTGCTGCTTTGGTCCGCAAGCAACCAGCAATACAGCCAAAGCAAAGGTTAAAATTTTTCTCATAGTTTCGCTACCAGATCAACGATTTTTTGCTTCGTGGCGTCTGTCTTTTGCTCGTCTATCTTAGCCGTTACAACGCCCATGTTCTCGACATGCCAGTAGTTGCAGATGTCGCGGAACTCAGCAGTTGCGCCGTCATACACACCCGGCGAATAGGAAGAACAGAGCAACGCCATTTTCTTTACCTTAGCCGGCGCGTTGACGCAGTACATGCGCTGAATAGGCGCCTGTATCTGCGCGCAGAGCGTGAAATAATAGATCGGAGCAGCCAAAACCAGCACTTCCGCCTCTGCCATCAACGGATAGAGTTCCTGCATGTCGTCTTTTTGGATGCACGCACCGTTGCCCTTGCCGTGGCAGTACTCGCACGCCAGACAAGCTGCGATATGTTTGTGCGCCACATTCACGAGCGTCACGTTATG
>JAFPJV010000083.1 GCA_017425065.1 Paludibacteraceae bacterium | reverse complement strand
CGATCCCTGAATACCCGAATACAGGATACCTTCCGGATTCGGGAACGTCGCCTTGCATGTCAGGGCACCCGTCGTACGATCCACCGTACCCGTGATACTCGTGACACGTCCTTTTCTGGAATACTCGGCTCCGCTCTTGAAAAGGAAAGTCACGTCCGGGAAATCCTCCAGCGTTCCCTGGTCGTCCTGGCCTGCCGCAGCGGCACGCTCTTCCAGCACCGACTCGCTCACCGAGAACTCGGCGTACATGTTCGAGTTGCCGCTGACCATCGTCAGGTAGGTGGCCGACGTCACCTGGTCTCCGGCATAGACACCCACCGTACCTATCACGCCGGATACCGGTGCGGTGATGGTGCAAAAACCTAAATTGACACGTGCGCGGTCAACGGATGCTTTCGCTTGAGCGACAGAGGCTTGCGCCTGCTTGTAGGAGTTCTCCGAGTTGTCCAGCATGTACTTGCTCACAATGCCTTTGCTGTAGAGGTTCTTGTTGCTCTCAAACTCCAGGAACGCACTGCTCTCCGAAGCCTGGGCAGCCAGCAAGTTGGCTTCAGCAGCCTCCAAGTCGAGTTGCGCATTGCGGTCATCAATACGGAAGAGCACGTCGCCCTTGTTCACTTGCTGTCCTTCCACGATGCACACGTCCATCAACTGTCCGCTTATCTGCGGCGTGATCGTCACGTCCGATGTACCCTTCAGGGTAGCGCTGAACTTGAGCGGTATGGTCACGTCGCTCTTGCTTACCGTTAATGTGGCATACGATGTCTGTTCGGCTTGCGGTACTTCTACGCCGCAACCTGCCAACAGAATGGCGGCAGCCGCCAATAAGAGATGTTTGCTTTTCATTGTATATTTCAATTTTTAACTTTCTACTATCAACTGCTCTCAACTCTCAACTTTTAACTCTCAACTTTTAGCAGTCCTTTTCCCATCGCCAACTGCATCAGATAGGCCTTGGCGGCTTCGTGTTCGTTGGGAATCACGCCGTCCAGAATGGCGTCTTTTATAGCCGATTTCAGTTCGCCCACCATGGAACACGGTTCGAGGTGCAGCAGCTGCATGATTTCCTCGCCACGCACAGGCGGCTGGAAATTGCGGATACGGTCACGTTCCTCCAGTTCCACCATCTTCTCGCGCACCAGTTGGTAGTTACGGTGATACCGCGCCACTTTCTCCTCGTTGCGGCTCGTGATGTCCGCATCGCACAGCAGCATCAGATCCTCAATGTCGTCGCCCGCCTCGAAGAGCAGACGGCGTACCGCCGAGTCCGTCACCGTATCTTCTATCAGGTTGATCGGACGCATATGCAGATCCACCATCTTCTGGACGTACTGCATCTTCTCGTTCAGCGGCAGCTTCATCGTACGGAAGATCTTGGGAATCATCTTGGCGCCGATATAGTTGTGGTTGCGGAACGTCCATCCCGCCTGCGGATCCCATTGCTTGCTGCGCGGCTTGCCAATGTCGTGCAACAGCGCCGCCCAACGTAGCCACAGGACTTTGTCCTTTCGTTCATTCGTTAACTCGTTCATTCTTTCACTCGTTAACTCCGCCAGATTATCCACCACCTGCAGCGTGTGCAGAAAGACGTCTTTGTGCCCGCGGCCGGACTTGACCTCCACGCCTTTCAGCGCCGCCAGTTCGGGAAAGATGAGCGGCAGCAGTCCCGTCTTGTCCAGCAAGAGCCATCCCTCCGACGGACGGCGGCTCAGCATGATCTTGTGCAACTCGTCGTTGATGCGCTCACGCGTGATGATGCGTATCCGCTCGCGATTGCGGCAGATGGCGTCGTAGGTCTCACCATCCAGATTAAACCCCAACTGCGTCGCAAAACGTATCGCCCGCATCATGCGGAGCGGATCGTCGGAGAACGTGATGTCCGGATCCAGAGGCGTACGGATGATGCAGCGTTCCAAGTCGCCCATCCCGTCAAACGGATCCACCAACTCGCCGTATTTCGCCCGGTTCAGACAGATAGCCATCGCATTGATGGTGAAGTCGCGGCGGTTCTGGTCTTCCTGCAACGTCCCGTCCTCCACAATGGGATTGCGGCTGTCGTGGTGGTAACTCTCCCTACGGGCCCCCACAAACTCCAACTCTATCTCCTTAACTCCTTCACTCTTAACTCTTAGCTCTTCACTCTTAACTTTTAGCTCTTCACTCTTAACTCTTAGCTCTTCACTCTTAGCTCCCCTCCACTTCACTTGCGCCGTGCCGTAGGTCTTAAACACCGACAGATGTGCTTTCCGTCCGAGCCGTTTGGCAACTGCCTCGGCTATCTTGATACCGATACCCGAATGCCCCTGCTCCATCTCTTCACTCTTCACTCTTAACTCTTCACTATTAACTCTCGCCACCACGATGTCGATGTCCGTACTTGGACGGTGAAGTATCAGGTCGCGCACCCAACCGCCTATCACGTAGCAACTAAGTCCCAGACGGTCGGCCTCTTCGCCCACCATATGCAGAATAGGATCTTCTATTTTCGGATTTGTGATACGCATTCCTCTTGCTTTGTTTTCAGACACTATTTTTCGCAATTCGGCTGCAAAAGTACGATTTTTTTCGCAAATATACAAGAAAAATGCATTTTTTTGACACTTTTTTTACCTTACTCCCGGATTTTGGGAGTTTGAAGCAGTAATTTTGCAGCGTCAAACAAAAAAACAGTACAATTATGCAAACAGAAATCAATTTCAATCAGGTAACAATCGAGGATTGCGTCACCAATTTTGTCTCGCTCGTGGTATGGATCAACATCCTTATCGGTTGACCCGTCTCTCGAACTCAAAATCACCTCAAATGTGCAGATTTTTTTTTGTATATCAAAAATTATTTGTAATTTTGCAGCCAACGCAGAAAGTCTGAACGATATTATACAGGAAAACACCTTGGATATGAGAGATTTTGTAGCAATAGACTTTGAGACCGCCAACGGCAAGCGTAGCAGTATATGCTCCGTCGGTGCGGTCGTTGTGAAGAACGGAGAAATCGTCGATTCCTTCTATTCGCTGGTGAAACCCACACCCAACTACTATGCTTGGTTCTGCCAGCAGGTACACGGCTTGGGCTACTGCGATACGGACGAGGCAGACTTCTTCCCGGAAGTGTGGGCGCAGCTGCAGGAAAAGGTGCACGCCTATTTCCCCTTTATCGAGGACGGCGAAGTGCCCTTTGTAGCGCACAATGCACGTTTTGACGAAGGCTGCCTGCGTGCTGCTTTTGCTACTTTTGAGTTGGCTCTGCCGGAATACGAGTTTCTGGACACCCTTGCCGCCTCCCGCCAGCACTTCGGTTCTTCGCTCCCGAACCACCAGCTGCACACCGTCGCAGCGGCTTGCGGCTACGACCTGCTGAACCACCACCATGCTCTCGCCGATGCCGAAGCCTGCGCATGGATAGCAAGAGAAATAATCTAATTGTTTCACCTTAAAGACACACAATCAATCGACGACCAACTTTGAAAAAAATCACTCCTCAATTTTAACTTTTGCGGATTCGCTGCATCTTATAGGTGTGAGACCATTTCAAACACAACATAATATGAAACGAATCCTTCTTCCTTTAGCACTACTTGTGCTCAGCATTCCTAGTTTCGGGCGCGTCATTTGCGACACAACCTGTCATGCACCCGAAGACGAGTTTAAGAACTTCGCCGTGGTATCGCCGGTGGGGCGTAGCATGGTGACGCATATCGAACAAGCACCGCGTCTGACCACCCTTGACAACAAGACGATTGCTATCGTTGGTGTCAGTTTTATGGCGCACGTGACACACCCTGAACTGAAACGCATCATCGAAGAGAATTACTCGAACGTGACCGTCCTGCTGACCGATGTAATGGGCTATGCGGGTCCGTACGCCGGTATGGGTATCGACCGTCAGCAGGCAAAAGAGTTCAAACAGAAACTGATTGATTATCACGTAGATGCTGTCATTTGCGGTAATGGTGGTTGCGGTATCTGTACACCCAAAGAGACAGGTTCAGCAATTGCTGCGGAATACCTCGGTATCCCTGCGGTCGTGGTGGCAGGCCCGGGCTTCACCGACCAAGCCAAATATACCGCCTATAACAACGGTATTGCTGTGCTGCGTACTGCCGAGTACCCGGGTGCGTTCGCTACCCACACGGAGCAGCAACTGATTGAAAACACCCGCAATGTGACGTGGCCGCAGATACTTGCCGGACTTACCACGCCTATCACACAAGCCGAGATTGACGCCTCCAAGAATGCCGACCACGGCGACTTGCGCGACGATGTGTTCTTCGGCTCTATCCGCCAGATTGATTCGTTCTTCGTGTCGATGCAATGGTCTGATGGTCTGCCCTTCATCCCGCCTACCTATGAAGAGGCGAACCGCTATCTGGATTACTGCGATTACAAGTGGCACGAGACGGTGGTCGTTATGCCCGGTGCGTACCGCAACATCACCGCCTGGCACGTAGCCGTCAACGCCATCATGGCGGGTTGCAAACCCGAATACATGCCGCTGCTCATCGCCATGACGAAAGCGATGGCAGGTCCCGAGTTCCGCCGCACACTCCTCTCCACGCACGCGTGGGCTCCTTATTGTATCATCAACGGTCCTATGGCGCGCCAACTCGGCATCGACACCGGACAAGGACAGATCAACGAGCAGGCGAACATGGTTCTCGGACGCTTCCTCAACCTCGCGATCATGAATATGATGGGTTATTACGTCAAAGCGAACCGGATGGGCACGTTCGGCTACCCGATGGCTTGGTGTCTGGTCGAAGATGACGCGGCTTGTCAGCGTATCGGCTGGGAGCCTTACCACGTGCAGCGCGGTCTCGGCATCAACGAGTCGGCGGTGACCGTCACATCCGCGCTCCTTTGGGGTAATAACATGGCTGTCTCGACGCAGGACCCGCAGAAAATCATGCAACTCATAGCATGGGATATCTCCCAACGCGGTCAGTGCGCCTTAGGCAGCAGCCAGCAGTTCACGCCGCGTACCATTCTTATCACCGAACCAACCGCACGTATCCTTGCGCAGGAATACGAGACGCTCGACGAACTGGAAGACAGCCTGATTGTCTGGTCGCGTCGCCCCGTCAAAGAGCGTGCATTCGCCAACCTTTATGCCAACACCGGCGGACAAAAAGACTACACCATGGCGCAATATATGGGACATATCCGCAACACCGAAGGCGGTCAGAATACACCCACACCGCCTTGGTACGACCGCACGGAAACGACTCAGATGACCGTTCCTTGTATGCGCAAAGACTCCACCGTCTTCATTATTACCGGCGACACGGCGCGCAACAAAGTGCAAGTCATGCCAGGCGGTAATTTCTCCACAGCAGCGGTCGAAATACCGGCCAAATGGGATTCAATCATGGAGGCAAAAGGGTACCCAACCTTAGAGTCGATGCAACTCACCGAGACAAGCGACAACACACCGACCCACATCAGTTCGGTCAATACGGACAACGTGCCCGTTCACCAGCGCGGCTCGATGATCATCAATGAAAACCATGCCAACATGGCTATCTTCGATGCCTCCGGTAAGATGATTGCACGCACCAACAGCGATTACAATATGCGCGGCCTACCCACCGGTGTCTATCTCGTCCGTGTCGCCGGCATCAAAGGAGCCTGCAAGGTGATTAAAGAGTAATTGGTATAATTTTTGTTGCACATTTTTTAAACATACACAACTATGAGACGAATGCTTTTTTCTTTCGACTTTCGACTTTCGACTTTTGTCTTTATGATGGCGCTGATGCTGACGTCAGGAATGGTTTCGGCACAGCAGCCAAACTCAAAAACTCAGAACGGCAAAGAACGTATCGAGCAGCAAGTACGGCAATACACCGCCGCTTTCTCGCTTAACGAAGCACAGGCACAGCAGTTCGGCGCACTCTACAAAGAGTACAACAAGAAAATGCACGCCATCCACGTCCTCTATCGTCACGAACGACCCGCAGAAGGAACTACGCTGACCGACGAACAGGTCGAGAAACGCATCCTGGACAATTTCGCCCAGAGCCGTGCTATCCTGGACGTACGCGAACACTACTACAAAGAGTTCCGTAAGATTCTCACACCCACGCAGATCAACCGGATCTTTGAGGACGAGAAAGCCCGCCGTGCACAGATGAAGCAATGAGACTTTGGCAGCCACATAGCGCCTCCACAGAACAACTGATAGAGCGGTATCACCGGCCGCTCTATTGGCATATCCGGCGCCTTGTGGTTAGCCACGATGATGCACAAGACGTGCTGCAAGAGACGTTCATCCAGATCCACATCCACCTCGACGAACTGCGCCAAACGGATTCCGAACGGGCATGGGTCTATAGGATTGCCACCAACGAGGCGCTGCAATGGCTACGCTCCCGACATGAGTTCTTCTCCCTGGAAGATGAGGATGCCTCGCCGCTTATCAATACGCTCATGGCGGACAGTTATACAGACACAGGCGACGGGATAGTGCTGCTGATGCAAGAAGCCATCCTCACGCTTCCGACCATGCAGAGAACGGTTTTCAACCTCCGCTATTACGACGAACTGCCATATGAAGAGATAGCGTCCGTTACCGGTTCATCCGTCGGAGCCGCCAAGACCAACTATCATTATGCGAAAGAAAAAATCAGTAATTATATACTCACACACCAATGAAACAAGATATCTTTACACAAGTAGGCAAACGAACCCCTTACCGCACGCCTGAAGGGTTCTTTGAGCAGCAGGAGCAGATGCTGAAAAATGCTTTTAGTGAGGTTAGACCTGTTCCTGTAGTCAGACCGCTGCATCGCAAGTGGTGGTATGCAGCCGTCGCAAGTGTCATCCTCATCGGCGGAATCTATGGCATAACTCGCTTGTTTGTACCTACTTCAGCGCCCCTAATAATGGATCCCGCATCGGAATCTGCACCCATCTATAGCCAGACTTCGTCCTCTTCCGATGATTGGTCTGACTTCGCCGAAGCGGATGTCTTCCTCGATAATATGAATTGGTAATTTTTGCCTTGCACTATTTGCACTTTCTGCACTTTTACCCTCAATAGTGCAAATAGTGCAGAAAGTGCAGAGCAATTTTTTCTTTGTCAGTTAGCATCAGATTACATCCGGAAAATCGTCTTCCAAACGACTAACGCCCAAAGACCAACGACAAAACCGTTAGAGATTAGTTGTTGATAAGTTAAACATAAGTTAGTTGTTGCCCTCCCGTCTATCTAACGTCATTTACCTGCCGATCTGGATTGCGGAACTGGCGAATCTGGATCCAGAGCATGACAGCAGCCGTCACCGCCGACATCGCGTCGCTGATCGGTATCGACCACCATACGCCGTCAAGCGGCTCGGGGAAGACAAGCGGCAAGAGCAGCGTCAGCGGTATGAGATAGAGCACCTGACGCGTCAGACTCAGAAAGATTGCCTTGCCCGCCATGCCGATAGACGTAAAGAGATTGCCCGCCACCATCTGAAAACCGATGATCAGCATCGTGGAGCATATGATACGCAACGCATGGACGGTCTGCTCAATAAGCAACTCGTCGTGCGTGAAGATCTCCGTCACCAACCGCGGACAACACTCGCCCAATATGAAGACCACGCCCATCACTATCGTCGCGCTGATACAGGTCAACTTGAACGTCCGCATGACGCGGTCGTAGCGGCGAGCGCCGTAGTTATAGCCCGATATAGGCTGCATGCCCTGATTGAGTCCCATCACAACCATGGCGAACATAAAGGTCAGACGGTTGATGACACCATACGACGCAATCGCTATGTCGCTGCCGAAAGACTTCAGCTGATTGTTGATAATGATGACCACAAAACAATGCGCTATGTTATACAGGAACGGCGACATTCCGATAGCCAGTGCACGAAATGTAATCTCGCGATTCAGACGCCAGATTCCCCGATGAAACCGGACTAATTCGTTGCGGTCGAAGAACTTGGTCATCTGCCAGACGACAGCCACTCCCTGGCTGATCACCGTTGCCAATGCCGCGCCACGTACACCCATATCCATGCCGAAGATAAATACCGGGTCGAGCACGATATTCACGCTAACGGCAACAATAGTGGCTGTCATGGAGAAGCGCGGATGACCTGCCGAACGAAGCATGGCGTTCAAACCGAAATAGATATGGGTCAGGATATTGCCGTAGAGAATAATCTCCATGTATTCGTGGGCATAGACCAGCGTGTTCTCACTGGCACCGAACGCCGTCAGTATGGGATCGAGCCATATCAGTCCCGCCGCCATGACCAGTGCGGAAAGGATGATATTCAGCACGATAACATTCCCTAATACGCGGTTGGCGCGGTCGTAATCCTTCTCGCCGAGATAGATCGCCAGCAGGGACGAAGCTCCCACACCGACCAAACTGCCGAAAGCGGCACAGATATCCATGAACGGTTTGGCGATAGCCAGCGCTCCCAACGCCAACGCACCGCAGCCGTGTCCGATATAGATCGAATCCACCAGGTTGTACAGCGAAGACGCCGTCATGGCAATGATGGCGGGCATGGCGTACTTAAACAGTAGTTTAGGTATCGGCGCTGTTCCAAGTTCGGTGGTACGGGACATAGAGTTATCAGTTATCAGCTATCAGTTTTTCGGCGATTTCATCGAATATCTTGGCAGCGGGATGACCGGTCTGCATGGCAATCGGCATTCCCTCGTCGCCCCCCTCGCGGATGGACTGCACCAGCGGAATCTGTCCCAACAAAGGCACATTCAGTTCTTCTGCCAGGCGTTTGCCACCGTCACGTCCGAAGATATAGTAACGGTTCTCGGGCAGTTCGGCAGGCGTAAACCACGCCATATTCTCGATGAAACCGAGGATAGGTACGTTTACTTTCTCGTTGCGGAACATCTCCACGCCCTTGCGGGCATCCACCAGCGCCACGGGCTGCGGCGTGGTGACAACGATGGCACCGGAGAGTTGCAATGTAGCGATAAGCGTCAGGTGGATATCGCTTGTGCCGGGAGGCAGGTCGATCAGGAAATAATCCAGTTCGCCCCAATGGGCATCCTGTATCAACTGCTTGATGGCATTGGAAGCCATGCCTCCGCGCCAGATAACCGCCTGCCCGGGATCCACAAAGAAACCGATAGACAGCATCCGGACACCATATTGCTCGATGGGTTCGATGAGTGTGCGTCCATCTTCCTCCACCGAGACGGGTCGGCAGTCCTCGGTATGGAACATCTTGGGCATCGACGGCCCGTGGATATCCGCATCCAGCAAGCCCACCCTGTATCCGCGGTTAGCCAACGCGATAGCCAGATTGGCCGCCACCGTCGATTTGCCTACGCCGCCCTTGCCGCTATGAATGGCAATGATATGCTTGGCATGTACGGCCTGGTTTTCGACTTTCGACTTTTGAGTTTCGATTTTCGACTTGGTGTGGATATGGGCGGTGATATTCGGGTCAATATAGGTTCGGAGCGCCACCTCCGAAGCCTTCAGAACCGACTTCATAAACGGGTCGGTGTCCTTCTCGAAAATCAGCGAGAACGACACTTCGAACCCCGATATGCGGATGTCGTCTTCCAGCATACCGCTTTCTACTACATCTTTTCCCGTTCCGGGATAGCGCACGTGGCGCAATGCGTCAATGACTTGTTGAGGATACACAGTATAAAAAAATCAAATCGGGCGCAAAGGTACAAAAAAATTTGCACATACGCAAAAAATAGCACTTAAATTTGCTCATATGCGAGAAAATTTGTACCTTTGCAGCCGATTTGGCGGGTGAACCGCTTTTGGTAGTATGATTCGCAAGTATGATTTTCTGATTATCGGTGGCGGTGTCGCCGGAATGAGTTATGCGCTACAGATAGCGCGGACACAACGTTATCGGATTGCCTTGTGCTGCAAGACAAGTCTGGAGGAAGCCAACACAGCCAAAGCGCAGGGCGGTATCGCCTCAGTGACCAATCTGGAGGTGGACGACTTCGAGAAACATATCCACGACACCATGGTTGCCGGCGACTGGCTGAGCGATCCGCAGGCCGTGGAACAAGTGGTAAGAAATGCACCGCAAGCTATCCGTGAACTGGTGCAATGGGGTGTAAACTTCGACAAGAAAGAAGACGGCAGTTTCGACCTGCACCGAGAGGGCGGTCACTCAGAGTTCCGAATCCTGCACCATGCCGATGACACCGGTGCCGAGATACAACGCGGGCTGATGGAAGCCGTGCGCCGGAATCCGTATATCGAAGTGCTGGAAAACCATTTTGCCGTAGAAATCATCACCCAGCACCATCTCGGCATGCGCGTTACCAGACGCACGCCGGACATCGAGTGCTACGGTGCCTACGTGCTGAATCCCGAGACGCAGAAGATCGACACGTTCCTGAGCCGCATCACCCTGATGGCTACCGGCGGAACAGGTGCAGTCTATGCCACGACGACCAATCCCGAGATAGCCACCGGCGACGGTATAGCCATGGTCTATCGCGCCAAGGGACTGGTCAAGGACATGGAGTTTGTGCAATTCCACCCCACTTCGCTCTTCAACCCGCAGGAGACCCACCCGGCCTATCTTATTACCGAGGCGATGCGCGGCTACGGCGGCATCCTGCGTCTGCCCAACGGCGAAGAGTTCATGCAGAAATACGACCCGCGTCTCAGTCTTGCGCCGCGCGACATCGTGGCACGCGCCATCGACAACGAGATGAAGATACATGCCATCGACCATGTATGTCTCGACGTGACGCACAAAGACCCCGAAGAAACCAAGCACCACTTCCCCAATATCTACGCCAAGTGCCTGAGTATCGGTATCGACATCACAAAGGACTATATCCCCGTAGCACCGTGTGCCCATTACATGTGCGGCGGTATCAAGGTGAATCTGGACGGCGAGAGCACCATCCGCCGACTGTATGCCGTCGGCGAATGTTCGTGTACGGGTCTGCACGGAGGCAACCGGCTGGCCAGCAACTCGCTCATAGAAGCCGTTGTCTATGCCGATGCCGCTGCAAAACACAGTCTGGGCGTAGTGAATCAGTACGACTGGAACGAATCGGTGCCGGAATGGAACGACGAGGGCACCCTCTCCAACGAAGAACGCGTGCTCATCGCTCAAGACGTCCGCGAAGTAGGGCAAATCATGTCCACCTACGTGGGTATCGTGCGCAGCAACCTGCGTCTGCGCCGTGCATGGGAACGGCTGGATCTGATTTACGAAGAGACCGAAGACCTCTTCAAGCGCGTGAAAGCCACCCGCGAGATATGCGAACTGAGAAACATGGTCAACGTAGGCTACTTGATTACCCGTCAGGCGCTGGAGCGCAAAGAGAGCCGCGGACTGCACTACACCATAGATTATCCGAAAACACAAACCGAACATCCGCAGGAAGTATGGTAACCGGAAGGGTGTACAGTGTACAGTGTATAGGGTATAGTGTATAGTGTAAATGTGTAAAATGAAAGCGATCGTATTACATAGTATCGTACCCGTGCGCGCGAAAGCGTCGGAAGAGTCGGAGCAACTGACTCAACTGATGTTTGGCGAAACATGCACCATTCTGGAAGAAAAACCCCGATGGAAACGGGTAAAATCCGACCTGGACGGTCAGACGGGCTGGGTGGATTTCAAGATGATAACTGCCATGTCTCCGGCGGAATACCGCAACTATGCGCCGCGTTGGCAGAAGACGACAGCCCGCGTTTGTTTTCCGGTAGCGTTTGCCGTGAGCGGCAACAACGGTCAGACCATTCCATTGTCCATGGGCACAAGACTGCCTGATTACCGGGACGGACAATTCTCCGTCTTAGGTGTGCCGTTCCGCATCCAACCCGACATGGTAACCCCCGAAGCACTCGAGATGAATGCGGAAAACCTGATGCGCGTGACACGCTTCATGCTCAACGTGCCCTATCTATGGGGCGGCAAAAACGCACTGGGTATGGATTGCAGCGGATTCACCCAGATAGTACATTCCCTCTTCGGTCACAACCTGCTTCGCAATGCACGCGAGCAAATAACCCAGGGACGCAAAATCAGTTCGCTTCGCTCGGTAAAACCGGGTGATTTGGCATTCTTCGACCACGAAGACGGGCGTATCACTCATGTTGGATTGCTGCTGGATTCGCAGCGCATCATGCATTGCTCCGGCCGCATCAAGATAGAAAGAATCGACCAATCCGGCATTTGGTCTGTCGAATTGGCCGATACGTCTCAACCGGACGGGGTGCTGACCCATCACTTGGTGGACATTCGCCGCTATTAACCGCGCTTCTTGCTGTCGATATCCGGATCCACCAGAATACGTCCGCAGAACTCGCATACGATGATTTTCTTGCGCAGACGGATATCCACCTGACGCTGTGCAGGTATCTTGCTGTGACAACCGCCGCAACTGTCGCGCTCCACTTTTACCACTGCCAGTCCGTTGCGGGCATTCTTGCGGATACGCTTGAAAGCGCTGAGCAGACGGTCGTCAATATGACGCTCCAACTCTGCCGAGCGAACCATCAGCGCCTCGGTATCGGACTTGGTCTCAGCGAGAATAGTGTCCAGTTCGTTGCGCTTCTGCTCCAGATCAACCGTCTTCTCCTCGATGTCAGTAACCGTCTTGTTCTTGTCCTCACGACGGGCTTCAAGGTCAATAGCCAACTGCTTCATCTTCTTCTGACAAAGCTCGATGTCCAGTTGCTGGTACTCGATTTCCTTGTTCAGGTTGTCGAACTCGCGGTTGTTGCGAACCTCTTTCTGCTGTTCCTCGTAACGCGAGATGCTGGCCAGCGCATTCTCCGAACGAACGCGGAAGTCCGACATTCGCACCTCCATGTCCTTGATTTCGGCTTCGATGTTCTGCAGACGGGTACGCAGACCTTCGATCTCATCGCCCATATCCTTTACTTCCTGCGGCAGCTCGCCCGCCAACGTGCGCAACTCGTCGATGCGCGAATCTACTTTTTGCAACTCGTTAAGGGTTTTCAGCTTCTCCTCAACGGTCAGTTCTTTCATTTGTTTTGCCATAATTATACTATTAAATATTCATTATTCATTCATCAACAATCTCACGGGCGAGCGGTCGGCTTCGCTCGTATGACATTCCACGCCTAAAGGCGTCAGCAGCTCGCGGAAGATGTCACGCGTGAAATGTTCCGATGCCCAGTGGTCGATATCCACAAGCCAGATACGCCCTTCGGAAGCCTGAAACTCATGGTACTTGCAATCGGCAGTAAGATAGACATCTGCACCTTGCGCAACAGCCGCCTCCACAAACTCCGCTCCGGCACCACCGCAGATAGCGATACGCTGCACCGTCGGTTTGGCTCCTGCGCAATAACGCACCCAAGGCGCCTGCATACGTTCCTTAATACCACAGAGCAGCTCTTCTGCCTCGATGGAAACGGGCAGATCTCCTATCACTCCCAGTCCGTAGCCTTCGCCGTTTTCCACCAGAATACGGTAGTCGCCGAGCCCGATACGCTCAGCTATCCGGCCACTGACACCATGCAGGTAACTATCCATCGCCGTATGGCTGGAATAGATCGCTATGCCATGACGTATCGCTTTCTCGACACAACGCGCCTGAGGACTCTGTCCGCAGACCTGTTTGAGTCCGTGGAACAAAAGAGGATGATGGGATATAATCAGTTGACAATTGCGCATAATGGCTTCATCGACAACAGATTCCGTAATGTCTGTTGTCAGCAGGACAGCCCTTACGTCTGTTCCCGGATCACCCACCTGCATTCCCGAGTTGTCCCAAGTCTCCTGGTAACTCAAGGGAGCTACAGATTCTATGCTATGGATAATTGCTCTTAAGAGCACTTCTGGCTATTTGCTTTCAGCCATTATAACCGTAGGCTATGCTTCTGCTTCCTCTTCTTCTACGCTAAAGTCGGTTATGCCGGCATTAACAAGTATATTGTACCACTGAATCAGTTTGCGTATATCACTCGGATAGACACGATCCCTGTCCCAATCAGGCAAGACGTCATCAAACCAAGCACGGAGCGTATCGTTGTCGGCCTTCTTCGGGTCAAAACCGACAGGCTTCAAGCCCTCCTTCTTGCCGGCATTGGTCAGCACATCACCCAAACGGGCATCCTCACCGTTGGTAAACATCGAAATCTCGCTGAGTGCCACAATCTTGTCACGGGAATAAGTCGGCATTCGTTTGCCGTCCACAAGCGACTCCACAATCAACATATTCGAGCCGCGGCTCACGAGTTTGAATAATCCGGGTTTACCGGTAATAGCAAGGATGTTTTTGAGCATATTTGTATATAATTTTTAAACTTTTTTCAAAATTTGCGTGCAAAAGTACTACTTTTTTTGGATATATGCAAATTTTGTAGTAATTTTGTAGCCAAATTTGCATTATGGGACTACTTTTAGTGTTTTTGTTTGGTGCAATGGGCATCAGTTTTCTATGTTCCGTACTGGAATCCGTACTGATGACTACCACCTACAGTTATATCAATCTGCGCATGGAGGAGGGATATGCTCCGGCAACCCTCATGAAGCATTATAAAGACGAGACAGGTCGTCCGCTTGCCGCTATCCTGTCGCTTAACACGATAGCCAACACTATCGGTGCTGCCGGTGTGGGTATGCAGGCAACAGCCGTGTTCGGAGAAGTATGGTTCGGCGCCGTATCGGCAGTCACGACTCTGCTCATCCTGATTTTCGCGGAAATCATTCCGAAAACCATCGGAACGACATGGTGGCGGGGACTGATGGGTTTTACAGCGCGGACAATACACGTACTGATTGTTATACTATATCCCTTTGTGCTGCTGGTGGAACTGATTACCCGTATGTTCCCCGACAACGAAGACGATCCGTCTGTCAGCCGCGAAGAAGTGCTGGCCATGGTGAATGTGGGAGAAGAAGAGGGCGTAGTGGATGAAGATGAAAACAAGATATTCTCCAACCTGATGCGGCTGGACACCATTCATGCCCACGACGTCATGACACCGCGTGTAGTGGCCAAGACAGCGCCCGAGAACATGACACTCCGTGCTTACTACGACTCCGATGAATACGACCACTTCTCGCGTATTCCACTTTATAACCCGTCCTCACCGGAGTACATCACGGGCTACGTGCTACGCAATGATGCACTGGAAGAGCTGACGGAAGACCATTTCCGCAAGACGCTCGGAGGTATCAAGCGACCGATGCCCTCCTTCGATCAGAACATGACGCTCGGCGTGATATTTGATTCGATGCTCAAGCAAAAGAGCCAGATAGCACAAGTGATTGACGAATACGGTATGTTTGTGGGTATCCTGACGCTGGAAGATATCATCGAGACCATCTTCGGATTTGAGATTATCGATGAGAACGACACCGTCATCGACATGCAGCAATATGCCCGCGAACGCTGGGAGCAACGGCAGAAGAAATATAAGAAAGTACTAAGTGACAAAGTACAAGGTACAAAGGATGAAACTAAAGAGTGACATACGGATATTGAACAAGCGGGCGAAGTTTGAATATATCATCCTGGATGAATATACTGCCGGCATTCAACTCTACGGTACGGAGATAAAATCCATCCGCGAGGGCAAGGCATCGCTTGTAGATAGCTATTGTCAGTTCGTAAACGGCGAACTCTTTGTGCGCGAGATGCATATCGCGGAATACCGCTTCGGCAGTTATGCCAACCACGAAGCCAAACGCAGCCGCAAACTGCTACTGACCCGACGCGAACTGCGCAAACTCGACCGGGCTACACGCGAGACGGGCAAGACGATTATCCCGCTCGAATTGTTTATCAACGAGAAAGGGCTGGCCAAACTCACCATCGCCCTCTGCCAAGGCAAGCACTCGTACGACAAGCGAGAATCGCTCCGCAAAGCGGATGACAAGAGGCAAATTGCGCAAGCCACAGGGCTTGCCCAATTTAGTTGAAAGTTGAAAGTTTAAAGTTTAAAGAAATATGAAAGCATTATTGATGATTCTGGACGGTTGGGGCATCGGCAACAAGTCGAAAGCCGATGTGATCAGCGTAACCCCGACACCTAATTGGGACGCATTGTTAGAAAAATATCCGCACTCCCAACTGCAAGCCAGCGGCGAAAACGTAGGTCTGCCTGACGGTCAGATGGGAAACTCGGAAGTAGGACACCTCAATATAGGTGCCGGACGTGTAGTCTATCAGGATCTGGTGAAAATCAACCGTTCTATCCGCGACAACTCCATCATGCAGAATACGGAGATTGTAGCCGCATACAAAGCTGCACAAGCAGAAGGCAAGAAACTGCATATCATGGGTCTTTGCTCCAACGGAGGTGTACACAGTTCGCTGGATCACCTGATGAAACTCGTTGAAATCGCCAAAGACTATAACGTAGCAGACCGCACTTTTGTACATTGCTTCATGGACGGCCGCGATACCGATCCGAGAAGCGGCAAAGGATTCATCGAACTTCTGCAACAGAAATGCGATGAAACCGGAGCACATATCGCCTCTATCATAGGCCGGTTCTACGCCATGGACCGCGACAAACGGTGGGAACGCATCAAGGTAGCATACGACCAATTGGTTCACGGCAAAGGCAGACAGGAAAGCGACATGGTCGCCGCTGTACAAGGATGCTACGACCGCCACACCGAAGAACACAAAGATACCGACGAATTCATGGAGCCGCTGGTGAACACCAACTGCGACGGACGTATCGCAGAAGGCGACGTAGTGATCTTCTTCAACTACCGCAACGATCGCGCCAAAGAGATTACCATCGTCCTCACGCAACAGGATATGCCGGAACAGGGTATGCAGACCATCCCCGGGTTGCACTACTGTTGCATGACTCCGTACGATAGTTCATTCCAGGGACTGCATATCCTCTTCCCGAAAGAGAACGTGGAAAATACTTTGGGCGAAGTGGTCAGCAAACTGGGAATGAAGCAGTTGCGCATTGCAGAAACGGAGAAGTTTGCACATGTGACATTCTTCTTCAACGGCGGTCGCGAGGCCGAGTATCCGGGCGAGGAACGTATCTTAATCCCAAGTCCGAAAGTGCCTACCTACGACCTGAAACCGGAGATGTCAGCTCCAGAAGTGACCGAAGCGCTGATAGCCGCTATCAAGACACAGAAATTCGATTATATCACGCTGAACTTCGCCAATGGCGACATGGTGGGGCATACCGGTGTTTATGAGGCTATCGAAAAAGCTGTTCGCACCATCGACGACTGCTCTCACCGCGTAATAGAAGCCGCATTGGAGAACGGCTACGAGATTATCGTAATTGCCGACCACGGTAACTGCGACAATGCCATCAATGCGGACGGAACGCCCAACACAGCCCATTCGCTCAACCCCGTTCCGTTCATCTATATCAGTCGTGACCATACAGACGCAAAAGTTGCGGACGGCATACTCGCCGACGTAGCTCCGTCTATCTGCCATATCTTAGGCATCGAACAACCCAAAGAGATGACCGGCCACAATCTGATCCATTGACCATAACAGCACGCTTAACCTTATGAAAACCACCAAAACAATAGTGTTGATACTGCTCGGGCTAATCATTGCATTCCCCATGGAATCTATGGCGAAGCCCAGGAAGACCAAGGATAAAATTCTTTGGTCAAAAGCCCCTCACAAACGATCGGGTCTGTACACTCATCGCAATTATTTTGTGTCACAAGGTGTGAGCCTGAACGGCAGTGCATTGTATTACTTTGGTGATGTGGATAATGAGGGCGTGGCATTCAAAGGCGGCTTTAACAAAGAGAACATGAGTTATGGCGGTAGTCTGCAGTTTGCCTATCTGCTGCCGGCCGGCAATCATTGTAACATGCGTTTCGGACTAATGGGAGGTACGTTGCACGGTAATAATAAAGCGAAATTCGACATGCTGACACCGCCTCGTGACGATTACCGCAAGTTTTCCTCTATCCTGATTCAGCCGTCTGTCGGCGTAGAGTATTATCCTTTTAGCGCCGCAGGATTATATCTGTTCGGCGGTGTAGCTCTATCAGCTAGTATCATCACGGAGTTTGAGTTCTATCACTACAGCAACATTGCAGGACGTTCCGACAAACCTCGCCAAGTTGTATCCGGTAGCACCTACGGTTTTCTGCCGATGATACAATTAGGACTCGGTTATAGCTGGGCCATCACTCCATCATGGTGTATATCAGTCGAACTCATGCTGCAGGAAGGCGTGATTGACACCCAATATATGAATTTGGACGCATGGCCGTTAGCTGCTTCCCAGAATTCGGAAGGCGTGGCACTTGGAAAAACTTTCGGCACCTATACCGACCGATACGGAAAAGAACAAATTCACTGGAACGACGGTTGGTTTCAATTGGGTCTAACCATCTCCTACCGCTGGCACACCTGCGAGAAATGCCGCATCCTGAACTACGGCCTCTTGAAATAATACATTATTGGAAATTTCATTCCGGACTATTGTAATTACGTCCGTAGGAACGATAGGTGTCATGCTCGATTTCAATGGCAGGTTCTTCCCATGACGAAAGCGGCTTAAGCTGCCAACAAAGATACTTGATTGTCAATCCCCGATCAAGCCATTGTTTCTCATAGTGCGTCTTGAGATTGCGAGCGTCCGCAAGGAAGGAAAGCCGATTGTCGTCATTGGAGGCTTCTTCTCCGTATAAATCGGCAGTATTGGCCAGTACGGGATAAGCGTTCAGCCGCAGCATCTCGCACGTATAAGTATATAGAAACGGACTATCCGTTTTCAGATGAATCAACCCGTTGGAACGCACAATCTGACCATATCGCTGCATAAACCAGGTAGAGGTGAGCCGCTTTGTTGCTTTCTTCATTTGAGGGTCGCAGAAAGTAATCCATATCTCGTCCACCTCGTTCGGAGCAAAGAAAGCCGTAATAAACTCGATATTGGTACGCAGAAACGCCACATTTTTCAATCCTTCTGACTCCGCCTCCTTGGCACCCGCCCACATACGGGCTCCCTTAATATCCACACCTATAAAATTCTTCTCCGGATACTTGCGCGCCAAACCTACCGTATATTCTCCGCGACCGCAGCCGAGTTCAAGCACAATCGGATTGGCGTTATGAAAGAAATTCGTGCACCACTGACCGGCCATCGCATGCTTCTTTTCGACCGGAAGCACACCATTGCCATGCGACACGATGATATCGTGAGCACCACACTGGAAGACATTGCCGAATGTCTCCATTTCAGCGAATTTCTTAAGTTTATTTTTTCCCATATTTCAGAATCTCAAAACCGAGATTATCTATGCCCGGCAGGATGGTATCGCGCATACCATGCATAATTCGGATCGTATAGTAGCCGGTATCGGGGAAAAGACGCTGTTCCTGATAAAGCATGGACATCTCAATCAGGCCGTTCTTTCCGCGTCCGAGCCACTCGCCACGGTCGTTGGCCAAATAAAACAACAGGGTATCATGAGGCATTTCCACGCGTGACGGGTCGTCCACAAAGAGCCAGATATTCTGATACCTATATGTCTCACGATGGTTTAGATGCATGCGCAACTGGTAGATAGCGGCAGTATCATCTATATGAAAACGAAACGCGCACACGCTGTCCCTATGCCACTGTTGGGCAGACATATTATAAAACTCGGAATACACTGTATGTTGCGCACATGACATGAGCACAAGGCCCAATATGCCGAGTATCAAACATTTCGATTTCATGGGATTATTTATCTTTTCGTCTATCTTTATTTTGGCGACGTCCTTTATCGCGTTTCTTTCGATCAAATCGGGTCAAGTCATCCTGTCCGACTACGTTATGATAGCCTATCTCCTCTTGTTTTGAGGAGGATTTAACCTGAAGGCTATAGGGTTTCTCGCCTTGTTTGTTGAGTTCAATTATCTCCAGCGCACGACTGGCAGAAACAGTTTGCAAATTAGCGGGAATGCGTTCATCGGTAGAGTACGTCACCAACCCAGCCAACGGATCGGTAGAGAACAGGAAATACGTACCTTCCTGCGTTTCCAACGGAACATGACGCGGCGGCATCTTCTTCTGTGCTTCTTCGTAAACCGGCACTTCGTAATTAAGACAGCACTTCAGTTTGGCACACTGACCTGCCAGTTTCTGAAGATTCGGCGATATATTCTGCAGCCGCGCAGCTCCTGTTCCCACAGACGAGAAATTCGTTATCCACGTCGAGCAACAGAGTTCACGTCCGCAAGGACCTGTTCCTCCTATACGACCAGCTTCCTGACGTGCTCCGATCTGCTTCATCTCCACCCGGATGCGGAAGGTCTCGGCATAGACCTTGATGAGTTGGCGGAAATCAACGCGACCGTCAGCAATATAATAGAATATCGCCTTGGAACCATCTCCCTGATACTCAACATCACCTATTTTCATCTCCAGTCCGAGCGATTTGGCGAGCTGACGGGATTTGATCATCGTAGCTTGTTCTTTGCTATGCGCCTCGCGCGCGCGTTCAATATCTTGTTCTGTAGCAAAACGGATAATCTTGCGCACTTCGTAGCGATCCGTATCAATGTGGTACTTCTTCATCTGCAGTTTGACCAACTCGCCTGTCAACACCACCTCGCCCAAATCGTATCCGGGATTAGCCTCGACAACGACAAGTGCCCCTTTCTGCAGAGGCAGATGATCCACATTATGAAAATAGCCTTTGCGGGTGTTCTTAAACTGCACCTCCACCAAATCCGTCAATTTGGTATTATCCACCACGTCGCAAAGCCAATCCGTTACCGGCAACATATGCGCCGAATTACGGCGTGAACCTTGCGCGGAAAGCGAAGCGGTATCATTTCCTAACGTAAACTTATCATTCATACTTTTATATATTCCTATTTTTTTTAATTAACACTATCATTTGCAAGCACAAATCAAACAAAACAATCTTGGCATTTCCATTTTGACCTATCTGCAACTCGGCTGTAGAAAGTTGGTTTATAATAGCCTCTACATTTCCGGAATGAATAAACGGGAAAAAACGATCGGAAAAGACACGTTCTTCCTCGGTCTGATAATTCAACTCAGGGCGTTGGAAATTACGAATATAATTCTCACGAACTTGCCGCTGGGCATACTGCAGAAAACTTTTGAGATGCTCACGCCCCACTTTGCTATCCGACATGTCGAGGCTCCACTTACGCAGACGTTGGAGCGACTCGAATTTCTTCTGACGGTCGGTGATGACTCCTACTGTATATGCATCACGCATCAAAGCGATGAAATCGGCAAGATATTGCGACGTCTCATCCTGCTCACGAGCCATCTTTACCGCCTGCAAATAACTACCATTCGCTATGCGGGCATAGTCCATTGCACGATGAGAGTCCATACCATTGGCACGAAGTGCAGTAGCTATATCTTCATCTTCCAATCGGGGTACACGAATTTGCTGAACTCGCGACAAAATCGTTGACAGCAACATCTCCGGATGCTCGGAAACCATCAAAAAGACCGTTTTTTCGGGTGGTTCTTCCAGCAACTTGAGCAATTTATTCGCGCAAATGCCATTCATTTTCTCCGGTTGCCAAACAATCATCACCTTGTAACCGTTACCAAAGGCTTTCAGACTCAGTTTGCGCAATATCTCCGAACTTTCTTTCTCATAAATCAAGCCCTGCTTGGTTTCAACTCCCAAAGTACTATACCAATCCTCCGTATCAAAATACGGATTTTCCAACATGAGCGTACGGAAATCTCCTGCAAAATCATCGCACACATCTCCCCGATCGCCCTTGACAATCGGAAAAACAAAATGCAAATCCGGATGCTGCAGCTTGCTGTACTGGATACAAGTCGGGCAACAGCCACATGCATCAGTACCCGTACGGTGTTCGCAGTTGAGATACTGAGCATAAGCAACAGCCAATTGCAGTTTTCCAACCCCTTTAGGACCTGTAAACAATTGTGCATGAGGGATACGTCCCTCTTGAACAGAGAGACATAACTGGCGTTTAACAGTCGATTGCCCTATAATATCCTTAAACTGCACCTGTTACTATTAACTCTTTGATTTGAAGATATTTATTTTGTTAATTCCTTTCTTAACGCCTCCACCATCTCGGCATATTCCGCTTCGGGTAGATAGACCTTACCGGGATTCATCTGGAATGTTCCTCCATAATCCGGACCGTCCACGTACTTTGGAGCCAAGTGGAAATGGAGGTGCGACAACTTATCCGAATAAGCACCATAATTTATTTTCTCCGGATTAAAAAGTTTCTGGATAGCACGTGTCACTTGAGCCACATCGGCCATAAACAGATTGCGTTCCTCATCAGACAACTCGTTCAAATCGTTGACATGATGGTCATATGCCACCAGGCAACGGCCATGGTAAGTTTGCTCCTTAAAAAGGAATGCACGGGAGACACGCAGATGAGTAATCTCAATCATGAGAGAATGGAGTGTGTCATTGTTCTGGCAATACAGACAATTTTTCGGGTCAGACAACATAGTATCATATTTTTATAATTAAACATTTATTCTTTTATACCTGACTGCACGGCATTACGTACAGCCTCTATCGCCTCATTGGGATCGGCAAACTGCTTAAGGTCAATAGGTTCGCCGATATGCATGTGAATTGGATGACGATTTACCACCCAAGCACCTTTAGGCAGGACGTCAAAACATCCGCTCAGCGAGATAGGTATCACGGGAAGACTCAGATCCAAGGCGATCTGGAATGCTCCGCGTTTGAACCGGCCAAGCGAACCGTCCTTGCTACGCGTTCCCTCGGGGAAGATGACCGTGGATACCCCATTAACCAGTTGTTTCTCTATCAATTGCAAGCTTTCCATCGAAGCACGGGCATTCTTACGAGCCACAAAGATATGTCCGGCAGCTTTGCATGCAGTGCCGACAAAAGGCACACGACGCAACTCGGCTTTCATCAGCCATTTGAAAATTACCGGCAACCATCCGTAGATAACCCACACATCATACATCGACTGATGGTTACTGACAAAGACATACGACTGGCCTTTGACGATATTTTCCTGACCGTCAACCGTTACGGGAAGAAACATCAGCCGGCACATACTGCGCGACCAGAACTGCTGTTCCTTGTGCACAAATTCCGCATTACGCCAAGGATAACATACGATCGTGAATATAGCCGTAAAAATAGTAATCACAATGCCTAACGGCCAAGCTACCAGATATTGATATAAAGCATACAAGATTTTCATACACACCTAATTATATATTATTGTATTTTTGCATAAACCCGCGATAAAGGGCGCATATACGACGTATTTCATCCCAAGTCTCTTCGGAAAGTTTTGTTCCGACGATTTCCACCACGCGACCGGCGGCAATCGTGCCTATCTCGCCACAGCGACGGATATCAAAACCGTCACTCAGTGCCAACAGGAATCCTCCGGCATACAAATCGCCCGCACCTGTAGAATCGGTACAGGAAGTAGTAATCGCACCGATATGATATCGCGTACTACCCTGCTGCACATACGATCCACGCTTACCCACTTTGACCACAGCAATATCACATTGTTCGGCAATCTTCTGAACGGATTCTTCCGGATTAAGGTGAGTGTAGGCAAAAGACTCATCCTCATTGGCAAATACGATATCTACATATTTCTTAATCAGCTCCTTAAGGAAGAAATGATTCTCATTGACAACATTATAAGAAGCCAAGTCCAGCGATACCATACAGCCGGACTCTTTTGCCAGACGGATAGCTTTTTCTATCAACTCGTTGTTTTGCACCAAGTAGCCTTCGATATGAAAGATGTCGTATCCCTTGAATGCTTCTTTCTCAATATCATCCGCCGTAAGTTCCGCAGCTGCTCCCAAATAAGTTGCAAACGTACGTTCACCATCCGGCGTTATGAGCACGATAGAGCAACCCGACATCTCTTTTGCCGAAGTGAGCAAAATGGGCTTTACACCGTTTTTAATCATGTCTTCACGATAAAAATCGCCCACTTCATCGTTTCCTATTTTGCCCAAAAAAGCGGCCTTGCCACCCAAAGCAGCGATACAATTGATAGCATTCGAAGCGGATCCGCCGGCCACCAGACGTTTTCGAACCGATGCAAAACGCATCTGAATCTGCTCCATCTGTTCCATCGAAATGAGATTCATACTCCCTTTCGGAAATTCCAACTCACGCAAATCGTCTTCACTGACTTGAAGCAACATGTCGGTCAACGCATTACCAATACCTAAGATTTTTTTCATTATTTTAGGAATATTTTGTACAAAAAAAAGGTTAATTGCTAAATTTTTTGCAAAGATACGCATTTTTTTTCAAAAAAACTTGCACAAATAAAAAAAAAGTAGTAATTTTGCACCCGATTTTGAAAACGAACACACGTTTTTCTGGCAAAAAAGACTGCTTCCTTAGCTCAGTCGGTTAGAGCATCTGACTGTTAATCAGGGGGTCCTAGGTTCAAGTCCTAGAGGGAGCGCGAAGAGTGGTGACTGAAAAGTTGCCACTCTTTGTTTTTTCTTTTTTTAAAAAAAATTGCGCGCGCGCTTGCATATATGAAAAAAATGTTGTAACTTTGCGCAATTTTATGAATTTTGCATTATTATGCACCTGTTTTAGGGTAATTTTAGCTGCAAAAACTATGAGTAATTAACAAAAAACAAAAAGATATGGGATTTTTTTCTTTTACACAAGAGATTGCTATCGACTTGGGTACAGCCAACACCATCATCATGTGCGATGACAAAGTAGTGATTGACGAGCCGTCCGTTGTTGCAATCAACACAGAAAACAAAATGGTAGCTGTTGGCCGCAAGGCGCAACAGATGATTGGTAAAGGCGGTTCGATGATTCGCACTATCCGTCCGTTGAAAGACGGTGTGATAGCCGACTTCTATGCCTGCGAGATGATGATTCGCGGTCTGATTCGCATGATTCCGAAGCAAAATCGTTGGTTTACACCAAGCATCCGCATGGTCGTTTGTATCCCTTCCGGCAGTACGGAAGTGGAAATACGTGCCGTACGCGACAGTTCGGAACATGCCGGAGGACGTGATATTTATATGATCTACGAGCCTATGGCGGCCGCTATCGGTATTGGTATTGACGTAGAGAGTCCTGAAGGATGTATGATCGTTGATATCGGCGGTGGTACGACGGAGATTGCCGTTATCTCTTTAGGAGGTATCGTCAGCAATAAATCCATTAAGACTGCCGGCGACGACCTGAATCAAGATATTATCGAATACATGGGTCGCATGCACAACCTGCGTATTGACGAGCCGACGGCAGAACGTATCAAGATTCAAGTTGGTTCCGCCCTGCCCGAATTGGAAGATGCTCCGGAAGACTTCATTGTAGTAGGTCCGAACAAAGTGACTGCCCTGCCAATGCAAGTACCCGTTAGTTATCAGGAGATTGCGCATTGTTTGGAGAAAAGTATCGTAAAGATAGAGCAAGCTATTCTGCAAGCGCTGGAAGCAACTCCGTCGGAACTTTATGCCGATATTGTCCGTCGGGGAATATATTTAGCCGGAGGTGGTGCGCTGCTCCATGGATTAGCCAAGCGTCTGACCGACAAGATAACGATTCCTTTCCATGTGGCGGAAGATCCGTTGCACGCAGTAGCACGTGGTACGGGCGTCGCACTCAAGAATGTCAACAATTTCGGGTTCTTACTCCGCTAATTGAATCATTATGCAGAATCTGCTAAAATTCATACAAAAATACAGCAACTTCTTGGTATTCTTACTATTGGAAGTTGCTGCCTTTTTGTTGATAATGCAGAATTCCGCTTACCCGAAGAGTACCGTTTTGTCCACTTGCAACAGCATTGTTGCATGGAACTACTCCGTTGAAGATGCCATCTTGAGTTATTTCCGTCTGAAAGAAGACAACGAGCAACTTCAGCAGGAAAATGCAATGCTCAGAAACCAACTGGTATTGTATGCAAACGAACGCGAACAAACAAAAGAGCAAATCACCTATCGTTACGCCCACTTGCAGCACCATTTCGTTCCTGCCAAAGTCATACAAATGCATATCGGCGGGCAAAAAAACTACATGACGATCAACAAAGGTGCCCGCGACGGAATTTCCGAAGGAATGGGCGTTTTAGGACCTATCGGCGTAGTGGGAGTGGTTTCCACGGTAGGGCAGCAGTTCTCCATTGTTATTCCGATTACGTCCAACTCCGGTTTTTGCGTAAGTTGCCGTATGCAAAAAAACAGCCAGATCGGAACACTGAAATGGGACGGCAAGGATGACAGCCACGCACTGCTGACGGATATTGAATCGCACATAGAGGTTGTGCCCGGCGACATTATTCTAACCAGCGGACTCAGCGAAACTTTTCCGGAGAACATACCGGTTGGAGTAGTAGAAGAAGCGGAGGTCAAGGATGGGGATGCCACATGGACAGTACGGGTGAAACTATATACCGATTTTAGCAAACTCAGTTATATTCAGGTTATTGACAATGATATTGCCAGCAAAGAGTTGGAACAATTAAGAAGTGAAATGGATTAGACAAACCATACGATTTATCGTGCTCCTGTTGCTGCAGGTGCTGCTGATTAATAATCTGCGCATAAGCGGATATTGCCATCCATATCTATATGTGGCATGTCTTTTGGTGATGCCTATTACTTTGCCGCGCTGGGTGGATTTGATAATCGGAGCATTTGTAGGACTGATACTGGATGCTTTCTGCAACAGTGCCGGCGTACATATGGCAGCATGTACGATGGTTATGCTCATTCGTCCGTATCTGATAGAACGAATGGTGGTAGAAAGCGAACGATTGACCGATGAAATCAACATTTCTTCTATCGGTCCAACGTCCTTCAGCATCTACGCAGCCATACTGATTGCAGCACACCACGTGGTTGTCTTTTTCCTAACCAATTGGTTTCATTCCGTTCTTTTCACACTTGGCCAGATTACTGTCAGTGCCGCTATCACATACGGACTGGTCATCGGCTATGAATTCCTTCGGAAAAAATGATTAATGATAACTTCTATAAGCGCCAATACGTCATTAGCGGGATGGCTATTTTTGTAGTCATCGTCTATTTGGTGCTGCTTTTCAACCTGCAAGTTATCGATCAAGTTACCAAAGGCCAAGCGCAAGGAAATGCCATTACCCAACAAGCCATTTATCCGGCCAGAGGACTCATCTACGACAGAAACGACTCGCTCCTCGTATATAATCAACCCGTTTATGAAGTCATGATGACGATGAACGAGATGCAAAAGGATTTTGACACGCTTGCTTTCTGCCGCTTGCTTCGCATAGACAAAGCCATGTTCGACGAGAGAATCCTAGACTTACACGACACTCGCAAGAACCCCGGATGGTCCACTTATACGCAGCAAGTCTTCATGAGCCAACTCAAGAAAGAAGATATCGCCCAACTGCAAGAAGAATTATACAAATTCCACGGAGTGGAGATACGCAATCGCACCATCCGCAACTATAATTGCCATGAAGCTGCGCACATATTAGGCAGTGTCGGTGAAGTGAACTGGGACGACATCAAAGCGGACGATTACTACAAAATGGGAGACTACTCCGGCCGCGATGGAATCGAGCGAACCTACGAACGTGAATTGCGCGGAGAGAAAGGCATACGCAAGTTGTTACGCGACTCGAAAGGAAAGATTCAGGGGCGCTATAAGAACGGAGAAGATGATGTGCCCGCCAAAGCCGGAAAAGATTTACAGTTAACCATTGATATCCGTCTGCAACAGATTGCCGAACAACTATTGCATGGCAAGATCGGAAGCATTGTTGCTATTGAGCCGGCAACAGGAGAGGTGCTTGCTCTTGCTTCCGCGCCTACTTGGGATCCTCAAATCATGGTAGGAAAAGAGCGCGGAAAGAACTATCTTCATTTGTTACATGACAAATCAAGACCGCTATTCAATCGAGCTACGCAAGCGACGTATCCTCCCGGTTCTACCTTCAAAACCGTCCAAGCGTTGGTGTGCCTTGATGATCATGTCATTAACCAAAACACCAAATACGTGTGCAACGGCCGCGCCAGTACTCCTATAAAATGTACCCACTCGCATGGTAGTCCGGTAGCATTATTAGGTGCTATCGAGCAGAGTTGTAACCCCTATTTCTGGAATGCCTTCCGCGATTATCTGCAAAAGGGGAATAACGGCAGTAAAAACAGCAAAAAATTACATGAACGGTATAGTCAGTGGCGCGATGCTGTCATGCATTTCGGTTTGGGAAGCCGATTTGACGACTCGGACATTTATCCACAAAAAGGAGGCAATATCCCATCGGAAGAATACTACAACAAACGATACGGAGCCAACGGATGGATAGCACTTACCATACGTTCTCTAAGTATCGGTCAGGGCGAGATCTTAGTAACTCCTCTCCAATTGGCAAACCAAACAGCCACCATTGCCAACGGCGGCTACTATATCACTCCACACCTGAACCGCAATGATTCGATGAAATTGCGCATTCATCAGACAGGAATCGACCGTCATTACTTCGAATTGGTAAAAGAAGGTATGGGACGAGTAATGACCAATGGTACCGGACGCCACTATTCCATAGAAGGAGTGGAAATATGCGGCAAGACCGGCACGGCGCAGAACAGCCACGGAAAAGACCACTCTATATTTATCGGCTTCGCCCCTAAAGAAAATCCCAAGATAGCTATCGCCGTCGTTGTTGAAAATGCCGGTTACGGTGCTACATGGGCGGTGCCTATCGCTACACTTATGATGGAATACCACCTGAAAGGTGAGATCCAACATACCGATCTATTCCAACGAATGTCAACCTCAAACACCACGCAACTCAATGCAAAGAAGGAGTAGTTTCATACGTAATATCGACTGGTGGACCATTCTGCTATACATTGGTCTGTGTACCTTCGGATGGATGAATATATCCGGAGCCAGCTTTTCATTTGACCAAACTACGGTATTCGACTTTGGGACACTTGCCGGCAAACAACTTGTATGGATTGCGAGTGCATTACTTTTGGGCGGATTCATTCTTCTGCTGGATTACAAGATATACGATACCACCGCGTATTTTCTATACGCTGGAATGATATTGTTGTTATTAGCCACTCGCTTTCTGTCCCCTCCGGGAGGTATAAAAGGTTCGTACAGTTGGATTGCATTAGGTTCGTTCCGGTTACAACCGGCAGAATTTGCAAAACTAACCACAGCGCTGGCCATTGCCAAATATATGGGACAATACGAATACCGTCTGCGTTCGTGGCGCGACCTGCTAATTCCTCTCGCTATCATCGGCATTCCGGCACTTATCATCATGATTTGGGAAAAAGAGACCGGATCGGCACTTATCTTTGCTTGTTTTCTGCTTGTTTTCTACCGGCAAGGTATGAGCGGCTATGTACTGCTATGCGGTATTGCAGCCATTGCTCTGTTTATCATTGCCATCAAATACGACAGTACGCCCTTACCCCTTGGCACCGGTTCGGCCGGATTGTTTATCTGCATGTTGCTTATCCTCTGCATCGGATTGTTTTTCCTGCTGCAAGAAAACAAGCATTATATTGAGAAATGGAGTGTCGTCGGATCCATTGTTCTGATCTTCGGTATCAGCCTGCTTGTCAATATTTGGATACCGGTCAATTTCAACTGGATTAGCATTGCGACCGTTATTCTTTTTAGTATATATCTTATTGTAACCAACTTGTACAAACGCAATCCGGCACTTATCATGGTTGGTCTGTTCATGCTACTGAGTGTGGCTTATACAAACGGGTGCAAATACGCATTCAATCATGTTCTTCAGCCCCACCAGCGTAGCCGAATCGAACTGATTTTAGGTTTGCGCGACGAGCCTCACGGCGTTGGCTACAATGTCAATCAGGCACGTATCGCCATCGGTTCCGGCGGACTCTTTGGCAAAGGATATCATCAAGGGACACAAACTCAAATGAAGTTTGTTCCGGAGCAAGCTACTGACTTTATTTTCAGTACGGTAGGAGAGGAATGGGGATTCATCGGCACCGCCGGTGTTCTACTCGCCTTTCTTGCGTTAATCCTGCGCTTAATACGAATTGCCGAGCGGCAAAAAGACAATTTTGCACGAATATACGGTTACTCGGTAGCTTCTATTTTCCTATTCCACCTGACCATTAACATAGGCATGGTGCTTGGAGTGCTGCCAGTAATCGGAATTCCTCTGCCTTTCTTCTCCTACGGAGGTAGTTCGTTATGGGGATTCACATTACTACTTTTCATATTGCTGCGACTGGATGCTGCCGGAGCAGAAAAAATGAGATAATAAAATGTTTGTTACAAATCCCATAGGTATCATAGGAGAGGAGACGGCAATAGACATGCTACGCAAACAAGGATTCAGTATCCTGGAGCGTAACTGGCGCTGCGGACATCTGGAAGTGGATATTATCGCTAAAAACCGTCAAACCATTGTCTTTGCAGAAGTCAAAGCCCGGACATCCACATTCAAAAGAGCGGAAGAATACGTGGATGAGGCAAAAAAAAGACGTGTTACCGTGGCTGCAAACGCATATATCCGAATGCATAAAATAGAAGATTTAACACCTCGCTTTGATATCTTTGGTGTGCTGGTGAATGCAACTAATCACGAGGTTATAGAATGTAATCATCTGCCAAATGCTTTTGTGCCCCGCCTACGCACTATCACAGCAGGATCGTACTTACCCAAATGGCGATGGAAAAGAAAATAAAAACGGAACTGACAGATAACATGGATTTTGAATACGACATCATTGTAGTAGGAGGCGGACACGCCGGTTGCGAAGCTGCACACGCAGCAGCGCAACTGGGCAGCAGAACTTTGCTCATCACAATGGACATGAATAAAATCGGTCAGATGAGTTGTAATCCGGCCGTTGGTGGGATAGCTAAGGGACAGATTGTCAGAGAGATAGACGCACTTGGAGGAAAGATGGGCGAGGTAACAGACCTGACTGCCATTCAATTTAGGATGCTTAACCGAAGCAAAGGACCTGCGATGTGGAGTCCGAGAAGTCAAAGCGACAGAAAACGATTTATCGAGAAATGGGTAGAAACGCTTTCGGGAACGAATAATCTGAATATCTGGCAAGATACCGTAACACAATTGATTGTCAAAGAAGGAGTCGTACAAGGTGTAAAGACAGCTCTCGGGATTGAAATGAAAGCCAAGGCGGTCATATTAACCAACGGTACGTTCCTAAACGGACTGCTGCATATTGGAAGAACACAGATACAGGGAGGGCGGACTGCGGAGCCCGCATCGTACGGGCTAACCGAGCAACTCGTGTCGCTTGGATTCAAAACAGACCGAATGAAAACCGGCACGCCAGCTCGCATAGACAAACGTAGCATCGATTTCACCGCAATGCAAGAGCAGCGAGGCGATGAGGATTGGCATCATTTCTCCTATCTGCCGGAAGCACAACGACAACTCAAACAGATGTCGTGCTGGATCACATATACGAACGAAAAAACGCATGACACTCTGCGAGCCGGATTAACAGATTCTCCCCTTTTCAACGGACAAATAAAGAGTATTGGTCCGCGATATTGTCCGAGTATAGAGACCAAGATAGTTACGTTTGCAGACAAGCCTACACACCAATTATTCATAGAGCCGGAAGGAGTAGATAGCAACGAGTACTACGTCAACGGTTTCTCTTCGTCGCTTCCATGGCAAGTCCAACTAGCCGGACTGCGTACTATAGCCGGACTGGAGAACGTAGTGATGTATCGCCCCGGATATGCCATAGAATACGATTTCTTCGATCCCACGCAGCTACACCACACACTGGAGACACGGATTGTAAAGCGACTGTTTTTTGCCGGACAGATTAACGGTACGACCGGATATGAAGAAGCGGCAGGTCAAGGATTGGTAGCAGGAATCAATGCACACCAAGCGGTTCATCAGTTGCCGCCATTCGTCATGCACCGTGACGAAAGCTATATCGGCGTACTGATAGATGATCTGATATGCAAAGGAGTGGACGAACCGTACAGGATGTTCACTTCCCGCGCGGAGCACAGGATCTTGCTACGTCAGGACAATGCAGACCAACGGCTGACACCGGAGGGCTGGCGGTTGGGATTGGTTGATGCAAATCGCCACTATTTATTCGAGAAAAAGCAAGCAGCAATAGAACGTCTAAATGCTTATCTGAGCGACACGCTGATTCGTCCCGCGGATATCAGCAGCTGGCTGGAATCACAATCCACAGGAGGTCTGCAGCATGGCTGCAGATTGCGCGAATTGGTCACTCGTCCGCAGATTAGCATTACGTCCCTTTCGGAGGTGGTACCTGCATTGCACGAAATGCTCGATGAAATCAAGAGCGACGAAGTAGTAGAAGAAGCCGAAATACAAATCAAATATGAAGGCTATATCCTGCGCGAGAAGCAAGCAGCCGAAAAACTGCAGCGATTAGACCGAATTCCGCTCCCGGAGGGATACGACTACAACCAACTGCAATCTCTCTCGACAGAGGCCAGACAAAAACTCAACCGCATTCAGCCGCACACTATCGGCGAAGCAAGCAGAATACCGGGAGTCAGCCCGAACGACACAAGCGTGCTACTCGTAATGATGGGACGATAATAACAGAATGTTTCACGTGGAACACTAATCAATAAAGATATAGAAATATGACAAAAGAAGATGTAATAAGCGCCATTAGAAACGTACCGGATTTCCCTATACCGGGCATACAATTCAAGGATATTACCACCGCGCTACAATGCCCCGACTGCCTAAGATGGTTTCGGGACGAGATGGTGGAATACTACAGAGATAAGGGAATTACAAAGGTACTGGGTATCGAATCACGCGGCTTTATTATAGCTCCGTCGGTTGCAATGGAATTAAACGCCGGTTTTGTACCCATACGCAAGCCGGGAAAACTGCCTGCAAAAGTGGTTGAGCAGAGCTATGCGAAGGAATACGGAACCGACACCATACAGATTCATGCAGATGCGTTGACGCCGGATGACATAGTGCTTATTCACGACGATCTGCTGGCTACGGGCGGCACCATGGAAGCGGCCGTAGAATTAGTCATGAAAATGGGTGTCAGAAAAGTATATGTCAATTTCCTGATTGAGTTGGACGGCTTAGAAGGGAAAAAAGCCATCCAAGGCACAGAAGAAATCTATTCGCTGCTCTCCATAAAAGTAGAAGAGTAAATAATACAAGTAACTAATTTGAAAAAACATTCGGAACATATTGACGAACTGCTAAAGCGTATTCCGGAGAAACCGGGCGTATATCAGTATTTCAATACCGAAGGGCAGATTATCTATGTCGGCAAAGCAAAGAATCTAAAAAGACGAGTAAACAGCTACTTCCAAAAAGACAACGCTTCATCGAAGACAAGGCAACTCGTAGCGCATATCGCTGACATCAAATATGTCGTTGTAGATAGTGAGCAAGACGCATTCTTGCTGGAAAACAACCTGATCAAGAAATATCAGCCTCACTATAACATACTACTCAAAGACGGCAAATCGTATCCGAGTATATGCATAACGAATGAGGAATATCCGAGAATATTCAAGACAAGAAACATACAGCCCAAAACGGGCGAATACTACGGACCGTTCGGATTTGGAAATACAGTAGATCTGGCTCTGGATTTGATTCATCAACTATATCCTATCCGAACGTGCAATATGGCCATAGAGAGCGATGGAATCGAAAAGAGTAAATACAAAGTCTGCTTGAAATATCACATAAAAAAATGCTGCGGCATATGCGAAGGATATGACAGAGAAGATTATCAGGACTGGATAGATGCTGCACGAAAAATCATAAAAGGCGATACGAACGAGATTATCAAGCAGATGGAAACTGATATGCAGCACATGTCACAATCAATGCGCTATGAAGAGGCCGGGGAAATTAAGAGAAAATTAGAGTTGCTCCATCAGTTCTGCAGCAAGACAATTATCTCGAATTCATCGGTACAGGACATTGATGTATTTGGCTATGACGAGCAAGATAACAGCGTCTATATCTCTATGCTGCATGTGCATAACGGAAGCATCGTACAAGCTCAGACAATAGAATACCGGCGTCAGATGGACGAAAGCAGAGAGGCTATGCTGGCAACAGGTATGTACGAACTAAGAGAACAGCTGAAGAGCAAGACGAGAGATGTATTAGTGCCATTTATTCCCGATGGATTCGACGAGACCTTGAGAATACATATCGGCGTAATAGGAGATAGGAAGCGGCTGATAGAATTGGCGCAACGAAATGTAAGACAATACAAACTTGACCGAATTCATCAGGCAGACAAGCTAAATCCCCAGCAACGTGCGGTACGAATACTGAGCGAACTGCAGAAGGTTCTTCAATTAGAGAAACTGCCCGATTGGATCGACAGTTTTGACAACTCGCACATACAAGGAGAAGACGCCGTTGGCGGTTGTGTCGTTTTCCGCATGGGAAAGCCGCAGAAGAGCGAATACAAACGTTTTCAGATACGAAACATCGATGGAAACGACGATTATGCCAGTATGCGGGAAGTAGTATATCGCAGATACAAACATCTGATAGAAGATAATGCCGGTCTGCCAGATTTGATTATTGCCGACGGAGGCATCGGACAGATGAATGCCATTCGTGAGGTAATAGAAGATCAGTTGGAACTCAAGATTCCGATAGCAGGATTGAAGAAAAACGACAAGCATCGAACACAAACATTGCTTTACGGTTTTCCTCCGATGGAAATCGGCATGGCCATTACGAGCGATGTCTTCCGTCTGATGGTACAGATACAAGACGAGGTACACCGATTTGCCATTACGTACCATAAATCGCGCAGAAGCAAGTCGCATACAAGTAGTCAATTAGATGATTTACAGGGCATTGGGGCTATCACAAAGCAAAAAATACTGCTTCATTTCGGATCCGTACAGCGCGCCAGAAGCGCCGGAATTGACGAATGGCAGAAATTACTCGGAAAACGCAGAGGTTCAGCCATTTACGAGCAATTATTGCATCAAATAACGCCATGAGAATTGAATAAAAGTCAGGAACATGAGCACTTATACGATAAAAAAGTCGAAAGTCGAAAGTCGAAAGTCGAAAGTCGAAGGTCGAAAGTCTGAAGTCGAAAAGTCGAGTAGGCTCGACACCCTTGAAAGTGGCGGAGCGGGAAAGGAGGAGGAACTCATTTTGCTGAACGAGCAGGGAG
This sequence comes from Paludibacteraceae bacterium, assembly GCA_017425065.1. GTDB lineage: Bacteria > Bacteroidota > Bacteroidia > Bacteroidales > Paludibacteraceae > Colicola. The sequence continues at coordinate 13,023 of JAFPJV010000083.1, read as the reverse complement.
AGCAAGTCAGCGGACTGGAAATCCTGCGAGAGGCGGAGCCGCATCGGGTATTTGCTTTCGACGGACCAATGGGAGCAGGGAAAACCACGTTCATCAAAAAACTGTGCGAGGACATGGGAACGCAGGATGTGGTGAACAGTCCGACGTTTGCTATCGTGAACGTGTATGACGCGGAGCTGCCATTCAAGGGCGAGGTGTATCACTTTGACTGCTACCGGCTGAAAGATATTCGCGAAGCCATGGATTTCGGAGCAGAGGAATATCTGTACTCGGGTAACTACTGCTTTATCGAATGGCCGGAGAAGATTGAACCGCTATTGCCGGAAGATACCGTTTGGGTGAAGATTGTTCCACAAGAAAACGGAGACCGACAATTGACGATAGACTATAAACACACATGAAGAAAATTATCGGCATACTCGCTGTATTGTTGTGCATACCAATGCTATTAGCAGCAGAAGAAGGCGTGGAGCATGACAACATACTGAAGGTCAAGGTAGGAACCGGCTATCAGCTGGATACCTATCTCAGTCCTTTGGGCTATTCGGGTATGATTTATAGTCTGGGCAACGAATGGTGGCAGCCGTTTCGTCAGGATACCAAGTTGGGCAAAACGGGCAAACTGAACAACTGGAAGCATGTCGGGCGAGTAGATGTGTATCTGACAGACTATCTCAACAAAGCTTATACGAACGGTTTTATAGGTGTAGAAGTGGCTGGCGGATGGGGTGCATTCTATGAGTGGAAATGGATAAATGACCGCCTACGTTTGCATACGGGTCCCTATTTAGAGGCAGGTCTCAACGTGCGTGAGCACCTGAGCAACGTGAACAAAATCGTCTCGTTGGACGTAGCTGTTGATTTGATGGCAATGGGCGGAATCAGCTGGTCGTTCTACGGAAAGAAGACGAGTTACCGGCTGAATTACCTAATACGCACCAACCTGATCGGCTTTGATTATCTGCCGGAATACTGGGAGTCGTATTATGAGATAACACAAGGTGTGCCCGGCCAGGCACGTTGTTCCGGACACTGGAACCACAACACGGTCAAACACGAATTGACATTGGACATGCAGTTTCCACACTCCACATGGCGTATAGGCGCAGAGCATGAATTTGTCAACTACGGGACTGATTATCTACGCTATACGCACAATCAGCTGTGTATTGTCGTTGGTTGTTTATGGAAATATCGCATGCACGCGAACGCACGACTATGAGAATTATCGGAAAATCCATATTATATATCCTGACGGCAGTATGTCTGCTAAGCGGCTGCCGCTCCAAAGAGGAAATGAGTTTCTCTACAGATCCAGTAGATAATGTGGAGGCATTGTGGGAAATCATCGACACGAAATACTGCTATATTGAAGACAAAGGCATCGACTGGCAGGCTATTCATGACGAGTATATACCACGGGCTGCCGCCCTGAAAAAGGACAATCAGATAGCCTTGTTTGACTTGTGCGCCGGTATGCTGGATTCGCTCCGCGACGGACACGTGAATCTCTATTCCGCCTTTGATCTGAGCTATAACACCGCCTGGTACGATACTTTTCCGACTAATTTCAGTTCGTCACTCCAGGCGCTCTATCTGCATGATTACCGGATAGCAGGCGGATTGTATTATTGCACGATAGACGACGGGCAGATCGGCTATATCTATTATCCCAGTTTCTCAACCGGTTTCAATGCCGCCAATATAGCTTGGGTCTTTGCGTTGTTCAATAACTGCAAGGGACTGATTATCGACGTGCGCAACAACGGCGGCGGAGAGATAACCAATGCTTACCGACTGGCTGCGCCATTCTTCACAGAAGATCAGACCATCGGTTACTGGCAGCACAAGAAAGGACCGGGACATAATGATTTCTCCGCCATGGAACCTATGGTGCTGGATCTTTCCACATTGCCCGAGCAGAAATGGCATAAACCCGTAGCCGTGCTTTGCAATCGCAGGAGCTATTCAGCTACCAACCTGTTTATCAGCATGATGCGTTACGCGAAGCGAGCGGTTATCATCGGAGGCAAGAGTGGAGGAGGAGGAGGCATGCCGATGAGTTATGAGATACCTTGCGGCTGGATGGTTCGATTCTCCAGTATCCGGATGTTCGACCGCGAGAAAAAAGATATCGAACAAGGCATTGAACCGGATATCAAAGTAACGCTGGAAAGTACGGACAAAGACGATATCATTGAGAAAGCCATAGAATGGATAAACGGCCAATACAATTCCCTGCTAATTGAAAAGGATTAGCGGCAGAAAAGTACAAAAATACGAGAAGATTTGCATATGTCATTTTTTTGTAGTATCTTTGCAGGGAATTTAAGGAAACGAGTGGATTGGACGGACTTCGATCGTTCCTTGAGAAGCCTTACGTCGTACTGAGCATATATTGAGCATATATTCAGCATATATTGAGCATATATTGGAGGCTAAAGTCAATGTAAGGGAAAAGATAATATTATAAACAAAAGAAAGCATTATAAATAGAAGAACGTAATATAAATAGAAGATATGTCATTACAATGTGGAATAGTGGGATTGCCCAATGTGGGTAAATCGACACTTTTTAACTGCCTTAGCAACGCGAAAGCTCAATCGGCGAACTTTCCGTTCTGCACGATAGAGCCGAACGTAGGCGTAATAACTGTTCCGGACGAGCGTTTGGTGAAACTGGGTGAGTTATGTCAGCCGGAGCGCGGCGTAATACCCACCACGGTGGAAATCGTGGATATCGCCGGACTGGTAAAAGGCGCAAGCAAAGGCGAAGGATTAGGCAACAAGTTCCTCGCCAATATCCGCGAGACGGACGCTATCATCCATGTGCTGCGCTGCTTTGACGACGAGAACGTGGTGCACGTGGACGGCACAGTAGATCCGGTGCGCGACAAGGAGATCATCGATGCGGAGTTGCAGCTAAAAGACCTGGAGACCGTCGAGAGCCGCATTCAGAAATGCGAGAAATCGGCGCGTGCGGGCGGTGACAAACAAGCCAAACTGGCGTTGGAAGTGCTGGAGAAATACCGTGCGGCGCTGTCGGCAGGAAAGAATGCACGTACCGTGGAACTGGACAACAAGGATCAGGAGGCGTGTGCGAAAGAGATGTTTCTGCTGACAAACAAGCCGGTAATGTACGTCTGCAACGTGGATGAGGCGAGTGCCGTGAGCGGCAATGCGTACGTAGAGAGAGTGCGTGAGGCCGTAAAGGAAGAGCGGAGAGTCTCCGCAGACGGAAATACTATGCAGGAACCGCAAGTGCTGGTTCTGGCTGCCAAAATCGAGAGCGAGATAGCCGAACTGGAAACGTACGAGGAACGTCAGATGTTTCTGGAAGAAATCGGATTGCAGGAGTCGGGCGTCAACCGCCTGATCAAGTCTGCCTACGCGCTACTGAACCTGCGTACGTTCTTCACGGCAGGCTCGGATGAGGTGCGTGCGTGGACGTTCAAGGCAGGTTCGAAAGCGCCGCAATGTGCGGGCGTGATACACACCGATTTCGAACGCGGATTCATTCGTGCGGAGGTGATCAAATACGAAGATTATATTGCGCTTGGCGGCGAGTCGCAATGCCGTGCTGCCGGCAAATTGGGCATTGAGGGCAAAGAATATCTGGTGCAGGATGGAGATATTATGCACTTTTTGTTCAATGTCTGAACAAAAAGATGCAAATGGACAATGGACAATGGACAATGGACAATTTGTGATTTATGATTGATTCATTATTAGCATATGGTTGGTGGGTCGGAGCGATATGTATCGTTGTGGGCTTTGTGGCGCTGGTGAAAGGTGCAGACTGGCTCGTTGACGGAGCGTCGGCCGTTGCCAAACGCTTCGGTATCAGCGATTTAGTTATCGGCCTAACGGTTGTGGCTTTCGGCACATCGATGCCGGAGTTTGTGGTGAATATGTTCTCGGTGGCAGAAGGGAGTACGGATTTAGCCATAACGAATATCTTAGGTTCAAACATCATCAACACGCTGGTTATCTTGGGTTTGACGGCATTGGTTTATCCCGTGGTGTCGCAGAAACGGAGCCGCGACTTTGATATCCCTATGTCGATTATCGCGGGCGTGCTGGTGCTGTCATTCGTGGCGATACAAAGTCCGTTCGGCGAATCCGCCCGCGGTATCAGCCGCCTCGGAGGAATCATCCTGTTAGTACTATTCTGCTACTTCCTGTACAACACGTTTGTTCATGCCAAAGACCACCCTGAGGAAGTACAAAGTGACGAAGTACAAAGTACAAAGGAATTAACAATTGGCAAAGCGTGCGCTTTGATATTTGGCGGCTTGGTTGGGTTGGTCATTGGCGGCGAACTGATTGTCAAAAGTGCGGTAGATATTGCGCAGCGATGCGGAGTAGGGGAAGCTGTGATCGGCTTGACGATAGTGGCGCTTGGCACGTCGTTGCCGGAATTGGCGACCTCGGTGATTGCTGCGACCAAGAAGAACTCGGACATCGCGTTAGGCAACGTGATAGGCAGCAATATATTCAACGTCTTCTTCGTACTGGCTACGAGCGCCACGATACGTCCGTTGCCGGCCTACAAAGGCATCGAACTGGATGCGCTGGTGGCTGTATCGGGCAGCATATTGGTTTGGCTGTTTGTGAAAACCAACAAAGAACGCGAAGTGAAACGCTGGGGCGGCGCCGTCCTGCTACTGGTCTATATCGCCTATCTGACGTATCGGCTGATGACGGTTTGAGACGGATCAGATTGAGGCGTTGAAACGGCGTCGTTCGCGGTCGAAAAGCCAGCCCCATTTGTTGAAATAGCGGCACATGTTTTGGATATGAATCCGGAGCATGTGCTTTTCCTTATAAGAAGCCCGCGTGTGCGCGTGCGTGACTGTCCACTCGGGATAATAGAGCGTCAGCCAGTTGCGATGGATTGTGCGCGTGAGGTCGATATCCTCGGGATACATGAAGTAGCGTTCGTCGAACAGCCGCGCCTGCAATACCGCTTCCGTGCGCAGAAACATAAAACAACCGCTCAGATATGGTGCGTTGACGGGGCGGTTCAGATCCTTGTCACGCAACTCGTATCGTCTGTTGCGCCGAGCCATCAGCCACTTGGGCAGAAAACGTCGTCCGAAGACATCCAGCGGGCTTGGCAGACGCTTTGCAAGATACTGCTGTTGGCCGTCGGGCGAGACGACGCGCGGCATGAGTTGCCCCACCTCGGGATGCTGCTGCATGAAATCGTGCATGGCATCGATATCTTCGGCATGCACCACGATATCGCTGTTCATCACGAGGTGAAACGGCGTCTTGTAGAACACGCTCTCACGGAGTGCTATATTATGCGCCCTGCCGTAGCCCAAGTTGGCGCCGCAGAAGATATAGCGCAGCTTGGGGCTGATGGCTTTCAAGCCTTGTTTGTCGGCCTGTTCTTCGCTGTTGTCCATCAGATATATCTTGCGGAGACATCTGACGCGCAGCAACTCTCGAACAAGCGGCAGCACCTCCTGTTCCCATTGCGGATGATATAGGACGATTGAAATGTTGAGCATTTCAGATTTATGATTTCAAATTTCAAATTTAGGATTTATGATTTACGGAGGAATTGGCGTACTTTGCGGAGCTGTTTGCAGAGCACGGTGAGATAGCCGGCACCTACATGATTCTGCTTCAATACGATATAGTCTTCCTGGGTTTTCGAGAGCCGTGCCTTGGTATTCTTGTTGCTGGCGCCTCCCGTTTCCATCGAGACAAGCACCTCGGGGATATAGCGGCTTCGGTAGCCCGCCTTGAAGATACGGAGTATCATGTCATAGTCCGCCGAGATACGGAACCACTCGTCGTACTTTCCCACTTGCTCATATACTTCGCGACGCACGTACATCGTAGGGTGGGGCGGCATCCATCCGTATTTTAGTGCGCCGGGATTGAACGGGTTGCTCTTCCAGCTGCGTATCACCTTGCCGCAGCGGCAATACTGCAAATCGCCATAGACCACCTGCACCTCGTCCTGCTCCATCGTTTTGGCTATATGCGCCAGCGATTCGGCACAATAGAAGATGTCGTCGGAATGCAAGAAACCGATAACATCGCCCGTAGCCATGCGGATTCCTTTGTTGAGCGCATTGTAGATACCCTCGTCCGGCTCGCTGACCCAGCGCACATTGCCATGCGCAGCCGCATAGGCCTCGACAATCTCCTTGGTGCCATCCGTAGAAGCTCCGTCAACAATGATGTGCTCGACATCCGGATATGTCTGGCTCTGCACGCTGTCCAACGCACGTTGAATCGTTTTGGCGCTGTTGTACGAAATAGTGATAATCGATATTTTCATGTTCAGTTGTTTGTCAAACTTGTATAGACCTGCTTCGTCAGCCGGTAGGTGTTATCCCAGGAGAAACGACGTGCATTCTTCTGTCCGGCCCGGATGATATGTTCGGTCGGTCGGGATTGCAGTTGCCGCACGATGTCTGCCATCTCTTGCGCCATGTGCTCGGGCGAAGCGTGCTCCACCATCAGCCCGTCAGCTCCTATCACCTCGGGGATAGACGACCATCGCTGTGCTATCACGGGGCAGCCGGCACGTTGCGCCTCGACCACCGGAATACCAAATCCCTCGTAGTCAGACGGATACAGGAGGCATAGCGCTTCGTTGTAACGCTTGTTGAGCTGCTCGAGCGTGATACCACGCGCCGTCACCAATTCCAGTCCTGTCAGTTGTGCGACCCGCAAAGCCACGTCATAACGCTTGTACGCGGCGGTGCTGTTGCCCACAAAAAGGAGATAGCCTTTCTTCTCCACCTCGGGCATCGGACGGAAGATGTCGCTCACTCCGTTCGGCACCACATGTATGCTTTCTTCCTTGACCCACGGATAAAACCGAAGCAAATCGCGCTTGGTGTTCTCGCTGATACATATCACGGCATCGCTGTGACGGAGCGCACGCTGCTCTTCCCACAGATGCACCGCACGCGCCAAGCCATGACGATAGAAATGATACGTCAGGTCGTGAACCGTGGTGATGTTCTTCACGCCCTGTTGCGGCAAGATACGGAAATAGGAGGAGTGAAACAGCGTCGGCGTGTCGGCCTTAAAAGCCGGAATGCGGTAACGCTCCAAAAGGCGGGGCTGCATGGCTTGGCGATAGTCCAGTTCCGTCACCTCCAAATCCTTGTCGGCACGTGCACGGCTGAGCAGTTCGTTCCAAACCACCGTTATGCCGCCGTAACGCTGCAGGGAATAGATAATATTATCAAATATGATTTTCAATCAGCTTCACCCATTGGGGCATAATTGTTTGTTCGCTATATCTGTTATGCGCGTACTGCTGCGCTCGGTGTGCACACTCGGCGGCTTCCTCGGGATGAGAGATGGCGTATGCAATCCGTTCGGACAGCGCCGCAATATCCCCGTTCGGCACCAGCCATCCGCGACCGTCGGCCAGCAATTCGCCGGGTCCTTGCGGACAATCAAACGAGACACACGGCACGCCGCACCACATGGCTTCGCTCAGCACAAGCGAGAAACCTTCGTAGCGGCTCGACAGCACAAAGAGCGAAGCCGCAGCATATTCGTTCTCCATATTATTTGTACTTCCCGCCAATACGGCTCGCTCCAGTCCCAAGGCTTTGATTTGTGCCTCCAATTCCGCCCGTTTCGGACCCTCGCCCACAATGCGCAACGACCATTCAGGATGATTCTTTTCGATCGGTTTCCATGCCTGCAAGAGGAGATCAAAGCCTTTCTGCTCGTGCAAGCGACCGGCAGCCAGGATGGTCTTTGGTCTTTGGTCGTTGGTCGTTAGCCGGAGTGGCTCCGGAGCCGTATAAGAGTCGTTTATCGCACACGGATTGGGAATAACCGTCACGTTCCTGCATCCTGCCCGCAGCCAATCCTGCTTGTCCTGTTCGGTCAAAACGACCAGCCGCTCCAACGGACGGATAGCCCGGACGAGTTGCCATGTGCGGATCTTGCCGAACAACGACCACAGACGGCCGCCATGATTCGCCATGAGCAGTTGCCGGCGCTGATCCATCGAGAAATGCAATTCCGCCATGGTGCGACAAGGCAGCGAATGAAGAAAAGCGATCTCTTTTCCGCAAAGCGAGATACAAAGGTCAATATGATGCTCGCGGATATAGCCGGCAAGTGCCTTCCGATAGGCTCGCATGCGACGCATGTGCCCCATCCATTTTGCCCAAAGCGGTTTATGATAATCGGCATCAAAATCCATATTCAGATGCTTCAGCTCCACCCGTTTGTCCAGGGGGAAATAACAATCGCTTATGCCACTGGGCGTAGGCTCGGTGGTAATAATCGTAAAGGTGTGATCCGTATGCGTCGCCAGCCAATTGACTTTCTGCGTCAAAACACGCTCCATGCCACCCGAATTATAGAGGTGAGGGATGCAATAGAGGATTTTCATTGTGTCTCCTCCTTTCGTTTCCAGAGCCGGTTGAGGCGGTTAACAATCTCGGTCTGATGGGTCGTAATGGTCATGACCACAAAGAGCAGTAGCAGGCTCCATGTCACCAGTCGCGGGTCGAAGAGCAAGGGTGCACGCGGATAAATCAAGGCGTGGCCCACCAGCAGGAAATACATCAGATACCAGTAGATATTGTTCTTGGCGCGGTAGTAGCTCTCCTTCACCCAAAGACCGATCAGGAACATTGAGACGGCGGTTCCCACAGCACCGAACGAGCGATAGGCTTCGCCCACCATGTTCGTACCTGTTCCCCATGTCGCATCGGGACCCAAGAAGAGATAGGTAGGCAGTTCTCCTCCGTCCAGCATATAGCGTGGCACATCCGCATGCGCCACTACATATCCCGCCAATCCGGGTATTGGCGAACAGATATCCAGCATCATGCCCTGGAACCACGTCAACTCATTCACCTGCGCCCAGCCAAACAGACGGAACAGATTAACATCATTGATAATCAGATCCTCAAAAACGTCCCAGAAATTCTCCAGTTTGGTGTGCGCCAGTTTGGCCTGCCATGCTGCCATATCCATCCCTTCGGTGCGGAGTGTGACCACAAGAAACAGTACTGCCGTGCCTATGGCAATGACCGCCGCCACCTGCCACCAGCGCAGATGATACACGTACATACTGAAACCGACAACGAGAATCAACGCCACACCAACCGCCAACTGACGGCTTCCCGTCGAAAGCAGAATCAGCATGAAAGCCACTATCACCAGCAGATAAAACCACCATTTCTGACGCGGCAGACGGAAGATAAATATAGCCATCAGATAGCATCCCACGGTGAATATATTGCTGAAATAGCTGTATATTCCGACATCGCGCAAGTTGGATCCTTTGGCATAGACGCTCTGCAGCGCCGCCAAGCCGCCGGTAGCCACAAAGAGCAGCCAGGCGGCTATCGTAATGCCGAAAAACCAGATATACTGCCGCATCGACACCTGAAAAGCCGGCTCGGACGGTTCTTCGCGCTGCAGTTGCAGGAGACGCGAAGCACCCAACATGTACCACGCATAGGCAAAATAGGCGAGCGCCGTGGCACGCGTGACATAGTCGTCGGTGAACGAGAAGCCGAAGAACGACCAGTAGATGCGTTCCGTAGGCGCATAGAAGACCGGATAGACGAAATTGACGAGGAAGAAGGAGAGCGCAAAGAAGAACTCAAATCCCAGCCAGTGCTGCCGTTTGTTCGTCGCAAAATACAAGACGTTCTGTCCGATAAACATCCCCATGAGCAGCACGCAATACTCGTAACTGTACGTCCACGGAGCGCGGATATACAGCACTGTCGCCACCACGGCAAAAATGATATTGAACAGATAGGTCAGCATTTCTTCCTTCGTCCTTTCAGTATTTGTATCAACTCCAGCAGCCCGTTAAAACTGCGGCTGTAGAGCCACAACAATGTCCATCGCCGATGTGCGACCAGAGGCGCTGCCAGGCGTTGCGGCATGCTCATCGTATCAACCGCCACCGGCAGCTTAGCAGGCATCGTATCCGCCAGCACATAGTCCTTGCGCGCCACACGCATCATCAAGTCGGTTTTTTTCAGCCACTGTCCGGCGCGCAAAGCATCTGCACACTCCGGCTTGCCGCCAAAGAAATCCGTCAGTATCTCCACGACGCGGACTATCTGGCGTATATGCGTCTCCGACGGCGAATGCACGATCGAGCCGGTGTTGGTCTGCGTATAGTGATAGAGCGGTTGCTCTACATGCGCAATACGGTTGGCGGACCAACTCAGCCGGGGCGTGAGCACATAGTCTTCGCCGGAGTTCAATCCCTCTATGGGCTGCAGCTGCGTGCGCCGATACAGATCCCGACGAATCATGTGCAAGCATACGCCGGGCAACGTGGCGCCGCTCAGGAGCAGACGGCTGTACGCCTTGGCATCCTCCGTCCATTGTCCGCGGTAGAGGCTGCGGTTGTCGTTCCATTCAAACCAGCAATCCATGCCCACCATGTCCGCACCCGTCTCTTCCGCCTTGCGAGCCAGCAACGTGAGTGCGTTCCGCTCCAGATAATCATCACTGTCCAGACTGACGATATAGTCGCCACCGGCAGCCTCCAGTCCCGTCTGTCGTGCCGCAGCCAAACCGCGATTCTGCGAATGGCTGAGCAGGGTCACTTCCTGCTCCGGATAATCCGCCAGCACACGCTTCAGCACCGTCATGGACGCATCCGGAGAGGCATCATCCACAAAGATAATCTCCTTGTCCGGATAATCCTGCTCCATCACCGAACGCGCACAACGCTCAATGAATCGCTCGACACCGTATATGGGGATTATCACACTCAGTCTCATGCCATCTGATTTTTATGTATGACGTATCGGCAGAACACCATCTCTATCAATCCCGACAAAGCCAGACTGCCCGCCAACAGATACACACTGTGCGTGAAGTACAACCCTATGCCGGCAAACAAAAACGTACTCAACATGGCAAGCAACTGGTTCAGCGTGATGTAAAATGTCTTTCCGGACGGGATGATGTAGAAATAAATCATTGCGCCCACCACCAGCCAACTCAGTATTGTCACGCTCAGTATGACACTCACCGGATAAGCCGCCAGCATCGCCTTGCCGCCAAGCACCCATACTGCCCAATAACCCAAAGCGGCGATGAGGGCTATCGACACCAATCCCACCAGCAGCTCGCCCTCTATCACTTTGCGGCGACGGGAAGCACTCGGCTCCGCCATCATCTTGGGGAACAAGGCGTCATTCAGCTTGCTTAGTAGCGTGCGCGGGATGATGATTATCTTGTTCGCCAAATCATAAATTGCCACATCGCTCATGCCCAGAAACTGGCCGATCAGCAGCACAATACCCTGCTCTTTGACCACGCCCGTAGCATTGCTCAGGAAGAAAGGCAAGGCTTCGTGAGCCGTACGACGTACGGTCTGCCATCCGACGAGTTGCACCCGCAAGCCGTCATGATAGCGGATTATGCCCCATGCTACCAGACTGCCCAGCACCGCTGCAACCGACACGATCAACGCATATACGCCCACATCCTCCGGCGTGCGGAGCAGCCAGAAGATAAACGGCAGCGTAGCCAACTTGAAAGCCACCTGGATATAGGTCACCACGCGCATGCGCTGCACACCCTGAAAATACCACTGCGGAAACAGTATATTCTGACATGTCTGCACAAACACCAGGGCGAAGAGCAACCTGTTCGCCCGCATCGTCGGCGACACGAAGAGCAACCCGGCATAGACCGCCAATGCCATCACCTCCAGCCATAGCTTGGCCGTCGTCACTTCCGACAGCACCTGCGCCTTGATCCCGTCATCCTCCGCATGCTCGGCGATACGCTTGGCGGCCGGCAAGTCAAAACCGAACGAGACAAACGTGATAAACAGCGCAACAATGGCTACCGCATAGGCATACAAGCCGTAACTCTCCGCACCCAGCACACGAATCAAAAACGGGTAAATGAGCAGATAAAAACACACATTCAGCACCTGCAGGATAGTCATAAACACGTAGTTTTCGGCCACCTTGGTGTTACTGCGCCATATGTCTCGTAGTTTTTGCCACATAAAAAGCGGCGCAAAGATACTGCTTTTTTCTGACATATACAAAAAAAAAGCCCAAAACTTTCGTTTTGGACTTTCTTTTGCTAAGTTTTGGCTGATTATTAAGCCTCGGCTTCCTCTGCAGGAGCTTCTTCGCCCTTGGCTTCCGCCTCTGCGGCTGCAGCCTCTTTGGCAGCTTCCTGAGCAGCTGCGGCCAACTCTGCAGCAGCGGCAGCACGCTTCTCAGCGATAGCGGCAGCTTTTGCCTTGTTGGCCTCCACTTCCTGAGCAAGAAGAGCTTTCTGCGCAGTGCGCTTCTTCTCTGCCTCCTCGGAACTGATCTTACCGTTCTTAGCATCCTTCTGAGCCTTCCATGCGTCGAAACGCTTCTGAGCTTCTTCCTGGCTGAAGGCACCCTTGGCTACACCGCCGTTCAGGTGTTTCATGAGCATTACGCCCTCACCCGACAGGATGTTCCGTGCGGTGTCTGTCGGTTGTGCACCTACGCCTACCCAGTACAGTGCGCGATCAAATTTCAGATCAACGGTTGCAGGATTGGTGTTGGGGTTGTACGAACCGATACGTTCGATAATCTTGCCATCACGTGGCGAGCGGCTGTCGGCTACTACGATGTGGTAGAAAGCATAGTCTTTGCGACCGTGACGAGCCAGACGAATCTTTGTTGCCATAAATGTTTTGTTGTTGTTTGGGGACTTACAACTGCACGAGTCGTTTGTCCGGTTAATAATAGATTGACATGCTTTTTACACGAAAAAGCGTGCAAAATTACTACAAATTATTCAAATATGCAAGATTTTGGGGCAAAAAAATAAAAAATGCTCGCATATTTTTGGTTTTTGGCACAAAAGAATGGCAGGTAAATGGCTCGAGAACGGCATTAAACCCCAGCGATCAACGGACAGGCTGCAAACAGTTCCAGTCCCAATGCAGTCTCCGGAATCAGATCCTTCCGTGCAAAGTTCTTCGACGCATTATCCATCAGCACCTCACCCAAGCCTTGCATCAGCATCCTCGAACTATAT
>JAFPJV010000009.1 GCA_017425065.1 Paludibacteraceae bacterium | reverse complement strand
TTCCACGAAATGCGGTGCTTCCGTCGTCACCTTGTCGGTAATCTGCAGCGGATAATGGACGCCTTTGTACGAGATGAACTCCACGCTTATCTCGCGTCCTTCGATAAACTCCTCCACGATAGCCTCGCCTCGGAACGACACTTGCAGGGCACGGTCCAACGCAGCTTGCAACTGGTTCCAGTCCTCCACTTTCCTTACGCCGAGACTGCCGCTACGGTCTGTCGGCTTGACGATTAGGGGCAGCGACATGTTCTCCCGTATCGTACCTGCTCCGACCTGAAACTCCGGACTGACGACCAGATACTGTGGACAAGGCACGTCGTTCCGGATGAATATCTCACGCATCCGGTACTTGTTGTTAGCGCATACGGCCGCTTTGTAGCTGTTGCCGTTCAGCCCCATCTGTTCCGCCACATAAGCCACTGTCGGCGCTGCCACATCGCTTGCTATCGTACACACACCGCTTATCTGTTCGCGGCGGCAGACAGCCAGTATCTGCTCTTTCTCCGTAATGGATATCGGATAGAAGCGGTCGCAAATGTCTTTGCATACCGCGCCGTCTTCCCATGAGAAACAGATGGTGCGAAGTCCCATCTCGCGGGCTTTCTCCACCAGCGGGCGCTGCAAATAACTGGCTCCTATAATCGCTATTGTCTTCATCTAATCCACATCCCGTTCCGCTACTGCCCGAATCTGTATGAGGGCTTGCAGCTCATTACTTTTTATCCGTTCTATCTCGGTCTTCAGGCCGTAGTGTTTCTGTATCTGCTCCCTTACTCGCGGAATGATGGTGCGAGGCCGGTCGTACTGGCTGGTCGTGAAGACATACATATCGTCGCGCATCAAGCCGCGGTAACTGCTGGCAACCGCCGTATTAAACGGTATCCACGTCATCCATCCGAGCGTGTATTTATGGCATTTGTACGGCCACACCTGCCACGGGTTTGTTGCCTTGATGTTCATGCACGTACCCATCGTGATGACATAGGCGCTGTCCGGCACACATTCCAGCAGAGGCTGGTCGAAATACCGCCAAGAGATACGCGCATCGTAGTTGTTGTCTGCCGCTTCGGCGGTTTTCCAAATATACCAGCCACTCAGCAGCAGCATCACCGTACAGAGCGCATATTTGCGTTTCCGTCCTGTCGTATTCGGGAGCAGCATGAAGTCGGTAAACAGAATGGGCAGCAACATGCAGAGGAACACGCGGTTCTTCAGGAAGCCGTCCAGACTGACATACACAATCAGTATGATCACGAACAGCGAATACAGTAGCAGGAAGAGGTATTTGCGCTTGTTACCCGTCGTCATAATCATCAGGGCGAGGATGATCAGCAGAATGCTCAGTTCCACCGCATACTTGTCCAACCGGTGTACGTTCTTCAGCTGCATCGAGAACGGCACACTGCCTACGGCGGCACTCAGTTGGCGTATCGCTTCCAGATTGATTTGCTCCGGATCGGGGAAGAAGCGCAACAGCAAGATATAATCTATCTTGTCTATTCCGCCGGGAAGATGTTCCTGTATCTCAGGCGTATAAGCATTCGGGTTGTCGTTGAGTTGGGCGCGAAGCTGGTTGTATTCGCGATACATTTTCCATTCGGGGTCTGACTGATAGGTGCGGCTGTTGACCACACGGCAACCGACCACGAGCATCAGCATCACGACGATCGGAATATATCTTCGCCAGCGCAAGCCATGCGTGTAAAGCACGATGGGCGCCATGAGCAGTCCCACCAATCCGGCTGCCATAAATCGCACCAGAGCCGCCGTTACGACCAGCACGACTCCCGTCCACTGGCTCTGCCACGAGCTTCGCATGAGCAACACACTACCCGCCAGACAGACCAGCCCGGCCGTTGTCGTGAACTGCAGCGAGACGATGATTCGAGCCCAGAGGACATACAGTATTCCGAGCCATAGCGCCTGTTCCCAGCGGGCACGCTTGGGCGTTGTCACCAGACAATACACCAGTACGCTCATCGACAGGATATGCAGCACAGCGAACGACAGCGTGTACCACTCTATCGCCTTCGTCAAGCCGTAAAGCCACACCAGCACACGTCCGTATATCACGTTGATATAGACCAGATGAAAATCCGGTGTGCCGCTGTACGAACCGTTGGCGATCATGCACATCATGATGTCGTCGTTCTCCTCGTACTGCAACGGCAACAGCCACGCCATCAGCGCAAAGAAAGCGGCATTCGCTACCAGCAGCATAGCCATCAAGCCGTATTTATTCCACTCCTGTATTGGTTTCACGCGTGCGCATAAATGAAATTTCGTGCAAAATTACTACAAAATAATCAAATATGCAAGATTTTGGGACAAAAAATGAATTATGCTTGCATATTTTTAGTTTTTTGGCACAAAAGATTGTAGTTTGCACGTTAGTGCGCAATAATCGTTCGAGCCTTTTTAGGCGAGATAAGAACTAATTTCGGGGGGACCCTGCTTTTATTTTAAAAGTAGGGAGGACCGAAATTACTACAAATATTTGGAATATGCAAGTCAATCAGAAAAAAAAGAGCATAAAATTTGCATATATCGGAAAAAAGTGCTACTTTTGCGACATAATTTACTTATTTAACCGGTCACAAGTATGAAAAAACAATTTCTTTTGCTGCTTCTTACGGGCTTGGCGCTGTGCGGTTGCGAACCGCAAGAGCCTGAGTTGAACCAAGAAACGAATCTCGAAGTGGACAACACGGTTGCCATCAGCGACGACAACCGCGTCATCTACGAAATGAATCTCTATAACTTCACGTCACAGGGTACGCTCAAAGCGGCAGAACAAAGACTGGCGGAACTCCGCACCCTGGGTATCGACATCGTTTGGCTCATGCCCATCCAGACGCGAAGCCAGCAGGGAAAAATCGGTACGCTCGGCAGTCCCTATGCACTCAAGAACTATACGGAAGTCAATCCGCAACACGGCACGCTCGCCGACCTGCAGTCCTTCGTCAAGCAGGCACACGCCTTGGGCATGCAGGTGTGGCTCGACTGGGTGCCGAATCATACAGGATTGGACAATGTATGGGTGACGGAACATCCTGATTTCTACGAGCGGTCCAACGGACAAATCGTTCATCCCAACAACTACAGCGACGTCTATCAGCTCGACTACTCCAATCCCGACATGTGCCAAGCCATGCAGCAGGCCATGATCTATTGGATTTCGAATGCGGACATTGACGGCTTCCGCTGCGATTATGTGTCGTCCCCGAAAGTGCCCGCCGAGTTCTGGAAAGAGACCATCCCCATGCTCCAAAATGCCGCCGGCAGAAAGATATGGATGCTTGGCGAAGCGGATTTCAGAGACAAACCGGCGCTCTACAATGCCGGTTTTGACTACGACTACGCATGGGGCTTCCACGATCGGGTCAAAAACAATCTCGGCAAGGGCGATGATGCGTCGAAACTGCGGTCACAATGTTTTTCGCTCTACAACAACACCAACTACGCAAACATGGACCGCATGGTCTATCTCACCAATCACGATGACATAGGCGACAACTTCTCGCAGAACTATTTCGGCTACCATGGCGACAACGTGCCGCCGCTCACGGTGCTTGAGTTTACGTTCTACGGCATGCCGCTCTTGTACAACGGACAGGAGATTGGTTACAGAAAAGTGCAGAACTACTTCAACCGGGATGTCATCAACTGGAATTACTCCGACGCCAAGCTTAAGAATACCATTCGGACCTTGGTGGCACTTCGCCATACGCAACCGGCACTGGGCAGCGGCACAAAAGCCAACCGGCCGAAGGTCACGCTGCTCAACTGTTCCCACCCTGCCTGTTTCGCTTATACCAAGGTAAAGGGCGACAACACGGTGCTGGTGGTGCTCAATCTGGCAGCCGATTCGGCAAAGTGCGAGATACCTGGTATCGCCGAAGGAGTTTATACACAGTGGCTTAACAGCGAGACCATTGCGTTGCGCGTTGTCAAGAAAGATGTCCTGCTTTCCTCGTCCCCGCAACTCATCCTTCCACCAAAAGGCTATGCCGTCTATGTCCTTTAGCCATCTGCTCCATTCAAATGTCATCACCGCGACCATTTCGCGACCATCCTTAACGTCACCGTAGCGTGACAGAAAAGTGTCTCAAGAGTCTCAGAGACAACATAACTGAACACACATTTTTATGTGAAAATGTGAAGGCGTGAAACGCCAAACATAATCGTTGACTTGCGGCTAAGAATTTGTGATTTGTGTGAATAAATACAAGAAGCGACCTCTTTCGGGGTCGCTTCTCTCTATGCTCTGGGGACCTCGCGAAGTGCTAACGTAGTGATACTTCGTGGGGAGACGAAGCGTGAACATGACGTAGTGCTATACTAGGGCTTTGCCCGTAGTCGCACGAGTCATTGTTTGCGCTTACCCGTGTATTCCTCCACGGTCTTCGTGCTGATGGTTGTGGTCAACTTGGTGCTGTCTTGCACCTGGGTGTATGTAGCCGTAGTCGTTATCGTTCGCCATGCCTTACAACTCGTCATTCCGAGTGCCACGGCGATACTAATACTCACGACTGATAGTAAGATATACTTTTTCATTTTTCTTCGCGTTTTTGGTTAATAACTCTTTGATCGTTTCTACGCCTTTCGGCGTCATGAGGATACAACCTTTCGAGTGCTCAGGTCTCGTACCGGAGTGGATACGGATGCCGGCTCGTCCGGGCACAGAGCAGACCAGAGGCATCTTCTTCTTAAATCTCGGCGACCAAGTCATCGCCAGCTCATATTTGCCTTCCGGTATGATATACTGAGCGTTCTCTAAGGTGGGGAGCACATGAGGCGTACCCGTAATGGTGCCTCTTACGGCTTTCTCAGCTCGGCTAATTCGCGTCAGGCGGATATTCATAGAAAATGTTTTTTAGGTTTATGTCCATTGTTGT
>JAFPJV010000082.1 GCA_017425065.1 Paludibacteraceae bacterium | reverse complement strand
TCAATCACAAATGCATCTGAAGTGATGGCAAACGGCGTCTTTATCAGTGAATACACATCAGTCAGGCTGATGCAGTCTCGGAAGGCCTGTGAACCGATGCTTTTTACGGAAGCGGGGATGATAATAGATGTCAGGCTGGTGCACTTGTAGAACGCCGAGCCTTCGATGATTTTCACGGAATTGGGGATGGTGAGAGAAGTCAGACCGCTGCAACCACTGAATGCCGAGACTCCGATAGTAGTCACGGAACTGGGAATGGTGATGGATGTCAAGCCGCTGCAACCAGAAAAAGTAGCAGTTCCTATACTCGTCACGGTATTGGGAATGGAAACAGATGTCAAGCTGCTGCATTCATAGAAAGCATACTTTCCTATGCTTGTGACGCCGTTTTCAATGGTTACGGAAGTGATGGATGAGCGGTTATCATACCACGGAGCATGATCGGAATAGGTGTAGTCCGTCATGGTACCTGTTCCGGAGATGGTAAGTACACCGCCTGTCAAATCCCATGTGAGGTTTTCGCCACAAGTGCCGCTTTCGGCAAACAGTGTTCCTACGCTTGCTGCAAGCACAAGAAAGAGCGTAAATAATGTTTTTCGCATGACTAAGTACCCTAAATTCGTGTCGGGCGCAACATTTAGAAAGTTAATAAATTCTCGTGTTTCATGTCAAGGAGTGACATAATTCGATTTGCGGCACAAAATTACTACTTTTTTTTGATTTATGCAAATAAATTTGCAAATTAATAGAAAAAATGCAGTCCATTACTGCACTTCGTCGTCAAAAGGCAGTTCTTTGCTTTCCGCATCCTCTATCGGCTTAATGTAATCCGACGCCTTCATCGAAGAAATAACACTACGTCCGAGACCTTTTTCAATATTTTCACGCGCCGCGCGCGCAGCATCACCACCTTTTCGAGCTACTTTCTTATTTGCCTCAACGCCTTTGGGATTATATTGTTTTGAGTACTCTGTTGTAGCTGCTTCCGCCAAGGTATTCAATGCCAATTCCAAATTGGTCATATTGTCGCGAAGATTCTCTTTCTTAAGCCCCTTGAATTTCTTGTATTCTCCTGTCGTCTTACCACTCCATGCCTTGGTAATAATATCCGTCAAAAGCGCAAAATCACGCCCCTCTTGCATTCCGCCACGTTTCCACTCGTCCGTCAGCTCCTTGCGCATCTCGATGGAACGCATGCGCTCGTTAATCCACTTGTCCGAATAGCCATGACGACGATAATCCTCTACCGCCATTTGGAACGTCAGTTCCGGATCTATCATCTGGTCGATACGTTGTTCTCCTAACTGCGCTAACCATTGCTTGACCGGCTCGGCTTTCTTGGATGGAACGGATTGAATAATGCGGAAAATGCCCTGTAAGTCAGCCACGTCCGTCTTATATCTCTTGCCATCCGAGGAAGGTAATTTCAGTTGGTGACAATTTGTCACCGACTCATTCCCTTCTTCCTTCAGTCGTTGTTTAAGTTTATTCCAGTACTTTCGGCCATCAGCACTGCCAGTTAACACTTGTACTATATCCACAACGGAGAACCAGTACTTTTCCTGCTCCTCATCCCAAACGATGCGGACTTTCTTTCCTTCGAAAAGTTGTATGGCGAAATTGTCTTCCATAGTAAAAATCTTTGCGACTGCAAAATTACACAAAAAAAATGACATATACAAATAAACGAAGGGATTTTTTGAAGGAAAAGGGATTTTCTTGCATTTTTGTTTATTTTTTATTCATTATTTATAATTATTTGTGCGCGTACGCTTGCGTATATCGCAAAAAAGTATTACCTTTGCAGCCAAATTGGGAAAATAGGCAAAAATCAAGATGAATATAGCGTTTACTACCCCACTGCCGGCAGAGGGATTTGAGCGGCTTCGCGGCTACAACCTGAATGCCGAGCCGGAGACAGCCGAAGTGCTGGTCTCGACGTTCGACAAACAGGTGACACGCGAGATGATTGCCGCAATGCCACGGCTACGACTGATAGCCAATTTTGGCGTGGGGTACAACAACATAGACCTCAGTGCCTGCAAAGAACGCGGCATAACGGTCACCAATACGCCACAGCCGGTCATCGAGCCGACAGCCGAATTGGCTTTTGCGCTGATGATATGTGTGGCACGTCGTGTGGCGGAGTTCGACCGGCAGTTGCGCGAAGGCACGTGTCAGCCGATGGCCGTCATGAACAACCTCAGTCACGGGCTGTACGGCAAGACGCTCGGTATCATCGGCATGGGACGTATCGGACAAGCCCTGGCACGCCGGGCATTGGCCAGCGGAATGAAAGTGGTCTATCATAACAGACACGAATTACAGTGTAAAGTGTATGGTGTACAGTGTACCGGAGTGGCTCCGGAGCCGGATAGAGAGTGGCAGGCAGACGTGATTAAGCAAGCGAGGTATTTGCCGTTGGAAGTGCTGCTGCAGGAGGCGGATTTTGTGTCGCTTAACCTACCCTACAAGCCGGAAACACACCATCTGATCGGCAGTCCGCAGTTGCAACTGATGAAACCGACAGCCTATCTGATCAACACGGCTCGCGGTGCGCATGTGGACGAAGCGGCGCTGATACGTGCGTTGAAAGCGGGACAAATAGCCGGAGCGGCCATGGATGTCTATGAACACGAGCCGCAGATATCCGAAGAGTTGCTCGAAATGCCCAACGTGGTGCTCTCGCCGCATACCGGCACCGGTACATGGGAAGGACGAATCGCCATGTGCGAGAATGTGTGCGACAATATCCTGGCATTCGCGGACGGACAACTTGACAATATGGATATTGTCCAGATTTGAAGATTCGAACCGGAGTAGGCTCCGGAGCCGAAAACACGTAAGATTAACATTAGAAACTAACTTAATAAATTATTAACCGAAATGAAAAAGATCATGCTTTTTGTGGCAACGGCCATGATGATGACCAGTTGCGGTTTTCTGCAGGGCGGCAGTTCTGCATCGTCGTCAACAAGTTCTGCAAGTCAGGTACAAACTACTACCCCGACCGATCCGATGGTAGCCGGTCAAGGTGCAGGTAAAGCCCTTCACGCGCTTTATACACAGTACAAAGCCGACGGCAACAAATTCAACTACAAGAACACGCAGAACATCCTGAACACCCTGAATCTCGTCATCAACTGCGAGGAACTGAAGAACAACTACAAGCAGGAGAACTACCTGAAGAACTTCGGCAAGGGACTGATTGCCAGCTCGATGGGTTTGGTAACCGAAGCCAATGTGACCAGCGTGACAAACAGCCTGGTAGATCTGGTAAAGAGCAACGACTCCGTTCAGAGTGCAACCAGCGCCGTACAAAGCACCGCCAACACAGTTGCCGGCTATGCCAATACTGCCTCCCAGTATGCCGGTGCGTTGGGAACGCTGCTTAGCGCATTCTCCGGTCAATAACAGGAGCCTTTCAAATTGAAAATTGAAAATTGAATATTGACCGGAGTGGCTCCGGCCCCAAAATTACAAATCATAAATCACAAATCCTATGGATATTGTAGATCGATTTTTGAAATATGTGTCGTTCTGTACGACCAGCGACGAGAACACGAACATGACGCCTTCCACGCCCGGGCAGATGGAGTTTGCCAAGTTTCTGGCAGACGAACTGAAGCAAATCGGCCTCCGGGAAGTGACGCTGGACAAGAACGGCTATATCATGGCGACGCTACCGGGTAATGTACAAGGGGACAACCTGCAAAGTACACAGGATATTCCGACAATCGGTTTTATCGCCCATATGGACACGTCGCCCGATGCCAGCGGCAAGCACGTGAAAGCCCGGATCGTGAAGGAATACGACGGGCATGATATCGTGCTGAACGACAAAGAAGGCATCGTACTGGAGACCGCCAAGTATCCGGAGATACTGCGCTACCGTGGGCAGGATATCATCGTGACGGACGGCAAGACGCTGCTCGGTGCGGATGACAAAGCCGGTATAGCGGAGATCGTCACCGCGATGGAGTATCTGGTTCAGCATCCCGAAATCAAGCACGGCAAGATACGTGTCGGTTTCACGCCGGACGAAGAGATCGGACAAGGTGCCGACCATTTCGACGTGAAAGCCTTCGGGGCAAACTGGGCATACACGATGGACGGCGGTGCCATCGGCGAGTTGGAGTACGAGAACTTCAATGCCGCCAGTTGCAAGATCCGCGTTCACGGCGTGAATGTGCATCCGGGCAGTGCGTATCACAAGATGCAGAACTCGATGCGTATCGCGTATCAGTTGGCCGTGATGCTGCCCCGTTGGGAGACGCCGGAACATACGCAGAACTACGAGGGTTTCTACCATTTGACCGGCATGTCCGGCACCGTGGAAGAGACGACGCTCAGCTATATCATCCGTGATCACGACCGTGCCCGCTTCGAGAGCCGCAAACGCGAAATGGAGCATCTGGTGCGCAAAGTGAACCGCGAATACGGCGATGGAACCGCAGAAATCGAACTTCGCGACCAGTATTACAACATGCGGGAAAAGATAGAACCCGTGATGCACGTGGTGGATCTGGCAAAAGAAGCGATGAAAGCCGTCGGTGTCACACCGGAAGTGAAGCCTATACGCGGCGGAACAGACGGTGCACGGCTGAGTTTCGAAGGACTCCCCTGCCCTAACATCTTTGCGGGTGGCGAGAACTTCCACAGCCGGTATGAGTATCTGCCGATACCGAGTCTCGTTGCCGCAGAACAAGTCATTTTGCAAATTATCCAAATGGCTGCTAAATGACTAAATGACTAAATAAATCGTACATCGTACATGTTTAAATCGTAAATATATTTTTATGTTGAAAACAACTCCGTTTACAGACATCCACATTGCGTTAGGCGCCAAGATGGCAGAGTTTGCGGGCTTTAACATGCCTATTCAGTATCCGACCGGTATCAATCAGGAACATATGATCGTGCGCGAGGGCGTAGGCGTGTTTGACGTAAGTCATATGGGCGAATTCTGGGTAAAAGGCGAGAAAGCACTTGATTTCCTGCAATATATCACCACCAACGACGTGAGCAAACTGGATGCAGGCAAAGCACAATACACCTGTATGCCCAACGGCAAAGGCGGTATCGTGGATGACCTGATTATCTACAAGTACTCGACGACCAAATACCTGATGGTAGTCAATGCCGGCAATATAGACAAAGACTGGAATTGGGTGAACGAGCAATTGGACAAGGGACAATGGACAACGGACAACGACCGTCGCGCTCTGGTCTCCCTGGACAATGCGTCGGATCGATACGGACAGTTGGCCGTTCAGGGTCCGAAAGCGATCGAACTGCTGCAACTGCTGACCGATGCCGACCTGAGTGCCATACCCTATTACAGTTTCCGTGAATGGAATTTTGCAGGCATACAGGGTGTGCTGCTCAGCAATACCGGTTATACCGGCGCGGGCGGATTCGAACTCTATTTCCCGAAGGAATACGGCAAACAGATATGGGATGCCCTGTTCGAAGTGGGCAAACCGTTCGGCCTGGCTCCTATCGGCTTGGGTGCACGCGACAGCCTGCGCCTGGAGAAATGGTATTGCCTGTACGGTCACGACATCGACGACACGACATCGCCTCTGGAAGCCGGACTCGGCTGGATTACCAAGCTGGATGCCAAGGACTTCATCGACAAAGCGTTCCTGCAGAAGCAGAAAGCCGAAGGCGTACGACGCAAACTGGTTCATTTCGAGTGCCTGGAGCGCGCTATCCCGCGCAACGGCTATGAGATATGCGACGAAGCGGGCAACGTGATCGGCAACGTCACCAGCGGCATCATGCTGCCGAATACCAAGACGGGCATCGGCATGGGCTACGTGAAGACCGAGTTTGCGAAGAAAGAGAATATCATCTATATCAAGATTCGGGAGAAGCTGATACCTGCAAGGTTGGTGTAAGGTGTACAGTGTACGGTGTAAAACGTGGAAGAGCGTAAGAAAGTAGCATTGGTCTTGGGTTCCGGCGGAGCACGAGGGCTGGCACATATCGGAGCCATCGAGGAACTGGAAGAACGTGGTTATCAGATCACCAGTATTGCCGGTTGCTCGATGGGTTCGATCATAGCCGGTATGTATGCCGCCGGCAGACTGCCTGAAGCGAAAGAATGGTTTCTGACGGTGGACAAGCAGTTGATACTCAAGATGATCGACTTGAACATACTGAGTGCCAACTCCATCGTGAAAGGAGCACGTATCATCGAAGAACTGAAGACCATCGTGCCGGATCAGCCCTTAGAGAGTCTCCGGATCCCCTGTTCGCTGGTGTCCGCCGACTTGATTTCTACGGAACAAGTGGTATTCACCAAAGGCAGTTTGTTTGAGGCTGTCAGGGCATCGATAAGTATCCCTCTCTTCTTTGAACCCGTTCAACGCCGACGCCGCTTGCTGATTGACGGCGGTGTGCTCAACCCGCTTCCGCTGGATGTCGTGAAACGCCAGAAAGGCGACATATTGGTGGCCATGGATATCTCCGGCAAAGACAAGATGCCGATCAAGCAAGAGAAGCCGGATCTGGTCGATATGCGTCGTCCGCTCAGATTCATCGAGAGCAAAGGAATCGATGTGCCGGACAAAATAGAGGCGAAAGTATGTGAACTGGGCACCCGACTGAATGCCATACGCCGGAAACGTGCAATGGACCTGCGGCGCAATGTCGGTTTCATCGGGTTGCTCGACCGAATGAACGACATGCAGATACAGCAGAATACGCTGTTGAGTCTGCGTCTCAATCCGCCCGATGTGCACGCCGTCATGCCACAATATGCGTTTGCCACGTTCGATTTTGACCGTGCGGAAGAGATTATCGAACAAGGACGGTTATTGATGCGCAACGCGCTGGACGAATATGAAAGACAGGCGTGAATACATTATTGCCAAAGCCATGGAACTCTATGCGCTGCAAGGTTATGGTACGACAAGTATCACCGACCTGCAGAACGCATTAGACATCGGTCGCGGTACACTCTATTACTATTTCTCAGACCAGGACGAACTGTTTCAGACCTGCATGGAACGCTACTTCCTGCAGCCCAAACAGGAAGCATTGCAGTTGCCGGACAACGTCAACATGGAGGACATGATTGCCGCCATGGAACGCTATCTGGACAGTTTGGAGCAAGCTTTGCTGAAATTCGACGACAAGCGCGTCAATACGAGCAATGTGAACAACCTGATGTTTGACGCCTACACCCGTTTCCCGTCCTTACGGCGCAAAGCACAACGTCTGGCGCTGAAGGAATTGGATTTGTGGCGCAAGGCGATAGGTTATGAACAACGTCTGGGAATCGTTCGACGGGATATTGACGGAGAACTGACAGCTATAATGTTCGCGCATATCAAGAACAGTTACGACAGCGGACTGACAGGAGCCAAAATGGACTTCGATTTGCTGAAAAAGACGTATCGCGGACTATATAAATTGATAAAAACGCCACAAAGTTAAGAAAAATGTCGTTTTTGAACGATAGTTCGAAATTAAAGTAGTAATTTTGCACTCGGTTTTGAAAGAAGTCGGAGTATTCGACGAGAAAATAACAATATAACAAACAGCTGAACATGGCAACAAAACATTATTTGGACTATCTGCAAGAGGCCATCAAGGACCAATGGGATATGTTGGCTCTGAAAGATATAGACAGCGATAACAGTTATACATTCGGAGGTCTGGCGACTGAAATAGAAAAACTGCACGTCACCTTTGAAGCATTGGGCATCAAACCGGGTGACAAGATAGCACTCTGCGGACGAAACTGCGCCAACTGGGGCGTTCTGTTCCTGGCGATAGAGACCTATCGCGCGATTGTAGTAAGTATTTTGCCCGATTTCACCGGAGAAGACATACACGGACTTGTGAATCACTCAGAAGCCGAATTGCTGTATGTAGGTCCGAACGTTCGCAAGAAAATCGACACCAAGCAGATGCCGAAGTTGAAAGCAACGATTTTCATGGACGACTTTTCCATTATCGATGCGACAGACAAGGCGCAGAAGGCGTATGAGAAGAAAGACGAACTGTTCGCCAAGAAGTTCCCGGAAGGCGTCAAAGTGAGTGACGTGAACTATCCGACCGATAATTTTGAAGACATCGCGCTGATTAACTACACATCCGGTAGTACTGGTAATCCGAAGGGTGTGATGTTGACGCATTTGAGTCTGAGCGGTAACGTGGAATTTGCGGGCGAGCGCATTCCTCATAAGAAAGGCGACCGCGTACTGAGCATGCTGCCGATAGCTCATATGTTCGGACTGATGTTTGAGTTCCTGTATCAGGTTTGTTGCGGTTCGCAGGTGTATTTCCTGACCAAGGCTCCTACTCCATCCGCCCTGATGAAAGCATTTGCGGAAGTTCGTCCGTTTATGATTCTGACCGTGCCTCTTGTTATCGAGAAGATCATCAAGAAGAAAGTACTCCCGCAAATCAGCAGTCCGCTGATGCGTTTCCTATGGAAAGTGCCCGGAATAAAGAATGTGATCCGCGGCAAAGTGAAACAAGGCTTGGACAATGCTTTTGGCAATCAACTTCGGAACCTCATCATCGGTGGCGCAGCCCTGAACGGAGAAGTAGAGCGCGTACTGAAAGACATCAATTATCAATATTGCGTAGGCTATGGCATGACAGAGTGCGGTCCGCTGATTTCATACGAAGACTGGTATAACTTCAAGTTCCACAGTTGCGGCAAGGATATCCCACAGTGCCGCGTACGCATTGATTCGGAAGATCCCTACAGCAAAGACGGAGAGATACAGGTGAAAGGTATCAACGTGATGGTTGGATACTACAAAAACGAAGAAGCGACCAAGGCCATATTCACCGAAGACGGATGGATGCGCACAGGTGATTTAGGTGTTCTGGACAAGGAAGGAAACATCTTCATCCACGGCCGTTCGAAGAACATGATATTAGGTCCTTCCGGTCAGAACATTTATCCGGAAGAGATTGAAGACAAACTGAACAACATGCCTTGTGTGATCGAGTCTATCGTTCTGGAACGCGAAGGCAAACTGATCGGTTTGGTCTATCCGGACAACTCGCCGGAGGGCAAGAAAGTGCTCGGCGAAAAGACCATCACAGAACAGATGGAAGAGAATCGGACGACGCTGAACCGCGACCTGCCTCAATACAGCCAGATAACTGCTATTGAGCTGGTTACAGAGGAATTCGAGAAGACGCCGAAACGTTCGATCAAGCGCTATTTATACAAATAAACAACGGATTAATAAATGGGTTATGAGGGCAATATGCCCGCAACGAATAAACGTGACGCTAGTTGCGTTTATATAAAACAAAAGGAATTTTTTCATACTCGGCAAAATGCTGCTCGTGAGAGTAGCATTTTGTATTTTTATAAATTTCGTTTTTTTTCGGCATGATTCTTGTATATGTTAGAAAAAAGCAGTAACTTTGCAACATGAAACGGATTTTAGGAATAATCATCGTATGTTGCCTGGCAGGCAACATGTGTGCCCAGCAATTCCAACAAGGCGAATTGTGGTATGAAGTTATCGGCAAAAGCCAAGTACAGGTGACGGCTGATCCGACAGACACGGTTTACCGATTGTATGAACAAGTAATCGTGCCGGCCAAAGTGAGCTATCAGGAACATGAATACTGCGTAGTAAGGCTGGATGACCAGGCATTTCGAGCCTGCCATTTGATGCGCACGATTGAGTTGCCGGAAGGACTGAAGGAAATCGGTTTTCAGGTCTTCATGAACTGCACACAATTAGCGGAAATCCGTTTGCCTAATACGCTGCGAAAAGTCGATGAAATGGCGTTTTACGGCTGTGCCAGTATGGAAACGGTCTATGTGGGCAAGCGTATCAAATGCTGGCCGGATATGTGTTTCTCCGACTGCGAACGCCTGAAAACCATTTATCATGCCGGTCGTCGTCCACCTAAATCACACAAAATGAGTTTCTTCAATTGTCCGGACTCTGTCACATATTGCCCCCTGCGATAAGCGGTTCCGCCCCGGAACGTATGTCGTCGCCTTTTATTGCTTCCCCTCACCCTTGGGCGCGTGCGGCAGCAGAAGAGGTGATACGTGAGGTGCACCATTATATGCAATTACACCCGGAATCGGAGCTACACCGGTTAGGAAAGATGTTCGGCGTACTGGTCATGGATACAGGAAAGCAAACATACCGATATCTGAAGGCTTTTTCTTCCGTATTAGACGGACAACACCAGATAGACGGATACGTACCGCCCATCTATGATTTCACCGATGAAAACGGCTATTTCCGGCAAGAGGAGAAAGTGATTTCCAGCCTGACAGACCAAAATCCACTCCGAAAACAACGCAGCAACGCACTACAACGCTGGCTCTTCTCGCAGTATAATATCGTTGCGAGCAATGGGAAAACACGAAATATCTTAGATATTTTCAGCAAAGAAAAGCCGATATTATCGGCAGAAGACTACTTCTCAGGCAACAAAGGAAGCAAAGACAACAAAGAAAGCAACGCGGAACATTTGCCTCCTGCCGGAGCGGGCGAATGCTGCGCACCGAAACTACTGCAATATGCTTTTCAAAACGGCTACAAGCCATTGGCAATTGCCGAATTCTGGGTAGGCGCAACAGACGCAAGAGAGATGCACCAAGACGGTTGTTTCTACGGCGCTTGCACCGGTAAATGCCGTCCGATACTTAGATATATGCTACGGGGAATATCGGCGGAGGAAACGGAAGACACATGGACGGAAGAGCAACTGAAAAAACAAGTACATGTCTTGTATGAAGATGAATATCTGTTAGTTGCGTTGAAGCCGGCAGGTTTGCTTACTGTGCCCGGAAAAGGCGAAAAGAAAAATTTAGAGGGTTACTTGCTGCAGTCTCGGGGCTATTCCTATCTAAAAGCCGTTCATCGTCTGGATCAAGACACATCCGGCATTGTTGTATTTGCCAAAGAAGTATCGCACTATACGGCTTTGCAGAAGCAATTCTGTTCGCGCCTTGTAAAAAAGCGTTATGAAGCGCTTGTTTGTCCCCGCGATGAGCATAGGAAAACAGAAGAAACCGGTATTATTTCGCTGCCCATACTGCCTAATCCGACAGATCGTCCCCGTCAAATGGTGGATCGGAAGTACGGCAAGAAAGCCGTGACACAATATGAAGTGGTTCGTCGTTTGCAGAACGGACAAATCTGTCTGAATCTGTATCCACTTACCGGCAGAACGCACCAATTGCGTGTTCATTGTTCTCATCCTGAAGGTCTGAATGCACCGATAGCAGGCGATCGTCTATATGGCGAACCTTCCGGCAGACTGTATCTGCACGCCGCTGAAATCGTTTTTTCTCATCCTGTTTCAGGTTCTACTATGCGTTTTCATGTACGCGCAAATTGGCTGTAATTTCGTCCGATTTTTTATGATTTCATCCTGATTTTTGCATAAAGTATTACTTTAAGCACGCTATTTTTGTATCTTTATTTGCCCTAAAGTAACAATAGAATCTTCAATTTTGTCCCTACAAGTTGTTTTGATAAGATTTTCATATATGAAAATACGAATGAAATATTTTAGATGTGGATAAATCCATTCGCATAATATAGCACGCAAATATTACCAGATTTATTTAAACTGTTACATTAAGAAAGCGTAGATTATAGCGATTTCATCGAAAAAGGAAGAAAGACGGATAAAGACGGGAAAATAAGGCATTGAGAATAGAAAATTTACGTATAATTACCGATAAAATCGCAAATATTCGATTCTCGCGAAACAAATAGCCAGATGAATTGCAGAGAATCCCAGTAGCAGAGTGCAAATATATATTGAATATATGTTTTACAACATATTTCGCATTTTTTATTTGCATATATGAAAAAAAATCAGTAATTTTGCATGCAAATTCAAGAAAGGGAACTAATAGACACATTATTTATATTATTAACCATCTAATTTTTACGCGTATGAAAAACTCTTTTACCTTTTTAAGTCTTGCACTTGTAGCAATGATTTGTGTAAGTTGCGGTAGCAAACCGCAAACTACCAAGCAGACAGATGATTGGGATAAACAGTGGGGTGAGAATCCGGATATGTTTATGACTCCCGATTTGAACTGGCTGAGTGTTCGCGGTCACGTAAAATCGCTTGTGCTGAACGGTCGTACTCGTTTTGAGTTGGACAGAGACGGCAAGTTGACCTACTTGCTGTTGCACGGTTTGTCGATAGACGACATCACTCGCAATCAGGCAGGACAGATTATCAAGTTGACAAATCTGGAAACAGCTCCGACTGATTCCATTGTTATTTTCGAGTATGGTTATGACGAACGCGGCTTCCTGGAGTATGAAGCACGTTTCATGCCGGACGGCAGTCACTATCATCATTACATCCTGGATCGTCTCGGAAACATTAAGAGCGGCAATTTTGATTTCCAGAAAGGAAAGAGAGACTTGCATGCTATGGAGATGTATCGTTATCCGGAGATTGATTCGCACGGCAACTGGACGAAACTGATTGTGACCAAGAACTGCGACATAGAGCCGGAACTCGTACTTACCCGTGAGATTGAATACTACGAATAATCGGATGAGACGGCAGGTTGTTGTTCTTCTGCTATTGTTAGTTACAGCGTTATACGTTCGTGCTGATGGCTATGAAAGCTTTACCAAAAACGGTTTAGCCTATACAGTTGTCAGCACGAAACACCGTATTGCGGAGGTTACAGCTCTGGAACAACAAGAAAGTGCCGTGCTGAAACGCGCCATTGTACCCAAGCGCATATGGTACAAAGGTCGCCGATATAAAGTAATGATTATAGGAGATGGTGCTTTCGGCGGTTGCTGGCAGTTGAAACACGTTGAGTTGCCGGACTGCATCACGACATTGGGAAGAGGTGCATTTGCCTGGTGTATCGGGCTGAAGGAGATAACCCTACCCGCTTCGGTTTGCGTGATTGGAAACGATGCGTTCAGCAGTTGTCCGGAACTGAAAGCGATCTATGTGCCGGAAGAGCATGTGGAGCGTGTTAGGAAACTTGTTCCCAGCGAAATGAAGTTTTTAGTCAAAGAGATTAAGTCAAAATAAAAATAGCAAAAAATTATGAAAAAGATTGTTGTATTATTGCTGGCAGCTATGATGAGTATATGTGCTTCAGCAGAAATCATGAAACTGAAATGTACTCACTTTGCGTCCAGGAAACTGACAAGCAGCAATACATGGACAGAATGGACAGATTGGAGGAGTTCATCCGATATTATCGTACTGAACGGAGAAAAAAACAAAATCACCATCAACGGCTCCAAAAACGAAGGATACGACATTATCAGTTCGGAACAATATACTGATGAAGACGGAGATGAGTGGATTTCAATGGATTCCGTAGATGATGAGGGATATCGTTGCGATGTGCAGATCCGTTTTGCCGTTGACGGCGAAATACAATTGTATGTCAAATACGAAGCACTACAGTGGGTATATTCCGTTGACATTCTATAAGCATTAAATAAAAGTTTAACTAAATAAAAATCAGATAATTATGAAAAAGATTTTTGCACTTATTGTAGTTTGCTTCGTAGTGGCAAGTTCTTTTGCCAAGGACTACAAGCACAGTATCGGTTTGGTCGGAGGTTCCGGCATTGGTGTCCAGTACAAGACAATGGTTACAAACCATTTCACCATTATCGATGAATTCGGCTATTTAGGATGCTATGCAGCCGCCGGAGATGGATTTACAGTCGGCTATATGGGTGCTATTGACCAAGCCGTATTTGCTTATCAGGCAAAGGGAGCCGAGGGACAAGGCATAAAACTGGATTGGTATATCGGCGGTCAATTGAAGGCCGGTTACATCAATCTCGGCGGTGATGCCGGTTTGATCGGTGTCGGTGGAGCAGTTGGTCTGGAAGGAAACATGAGCAATGCGCCTATCGCCTTCTCGTTTGACTTCCGTCCGGGCTATGCATGCGGACTATTCGGCGGTCAATCTTTCCATATGTTTGACTGGACATTCAACCTGGGTGTTCGTTACACCTTTTAAGCAAGGATAATACCTAATTATTATTATTTAACGCAATATGAAGAAGATTTATGCATTGGTCATTGTGGCCATGATGAGTGTGTGCGCCATGGCGCAGCATGAGATCGGTGGAATTGTAGGCGGCCTGAACGGTCTGAGCTACAAGTATTGGATTTCAGACAACTTGGCATTACAGGCAGATTTGGCTGTCGGCTTGACAAGTACCCAAGGATCGGCTTGGGCGAAAGGCCAACAAATCATCAAGCCATACGCTATGGATCTGTATGATTTCACTTTGAATCCCAATTTGCTTTACCATTTTGACCTGCCGGCAAACTTCAAGTTCTATCTTGGTGGCGGTGTCAATTTGGGTTTTGTGAGTGCCCTGCAAAATACCGATCCGGATGGGTTATTAGGTAAGTTCGGAGCAAACGGTGTACTTGGTGCGGCTTATGAAGTAGGAAGTGTTCCACTTGTGCTGGCACTGGATTTCCGTCCCGGATACGGATTAGCATTTAACGACTCGCCTGTTCATATCAATTACTTTGATTGGAAGGTAGGATTTGCGATCCGATACGCATTGTAAGAAATTTAACAAATTGTCCACAAGGCATACAAAAACAGAGGCGAAATGCCTCTGTTTTTGCGTTATTTGGTATGTTTTAATCTCGATAAAATCAGGACTTAATCTCGACTTAATCTCGATCAACTTTCCGAATTTAACTAATTGTCGCTTTTTTTGAGTGGCAGACGATAGAAAATGCGTGCTTTGCGGACCACATTTATCGTCACTCCGGCGACGCGCGAGAGTTGCCCAAGAGACACGCCTTTGAGCCGCACCATTTTCAGCGCAGAACGTCTGATCTTCTTATCCAGCAGCGGGAACTGCTCCATGGAGTCGATACCGCAGAGGCGTTTGAGCTGCTTCTCGACCTTATAGTCGGTGAACTCGCGGCGACGGTCTTCCGTCAGTCTGACTACACTAACAGATTCCTGAGAAGGCATCGGGTAGATGTCTTGCAGTTCGCGGCAGCTGGACCACGGATATTCCGCGGGATTGAGACAGCGTTTGTGCTTCACGGGCACGTAATGGATGTATCCCACAACGGCTTGCAAGTATTCCTCCGTATCGCAAGGTTCAGAACGGAAGCGGTCGTAGAAAACTCTGCCGTACGTGTTGTACTTCTCATTATAATACGGCGCATACTGCACCATAATGCGCCGCATAGCGGCAGCAATGTCTTCCTTTCCCTCCCGCACGAGCAGATGTACATAGCCCGGCATGAGGCTATAGGCAATAACTTGGAACAAAGGTTCCTTCCTGTCGGCCGGCTGTTGCGAGTCTTTCATCAATTGGATGAAGTACTCGAAGTCGGCATCCTGACGAAAAATTCCACGCTTTTTTTGTGCGCGGATGAGAACGTGGTACGTTCCGGTAGTTGATTTAATTCGAGCTTTACGCGGCATAATATAGTCTCCAAATGTGCTTATCATTCAGAAATCGTGTGCAAAGATACAACAAAATTTGCATATATCAAAATTTTTGTGTAATTTTGCGCGATTTTTGTATTTTTATACAAAGAAAATGTTGCGAAGAGTTCAAAAATACATCCGAGATGAGGGTTTACTTCGCGCGTGTGACCGCGTGCTGGTATGCGTGAGCGGCGGAGCAGACAGTATGGCTTTGCTGGATGTGTTGCTTCGCGGCGGATACGAATGCGTTGTAGCACATTGCAACTTCCAGCTTCGCGGCAACGAGTCGGAGCGAGACGAGCATTTTGTACGGGAAGAAGCCGCCAAACGCGGATTAACCATACACGTGAAACGTTTTGAGACGACAAGCTATGCCAAAGAGCGGCAAGTAAGCATAGAGATGGCTGCGAGAGACATGCGCTACGCATGGTTTGACAAATTGGCGAGAGAGGAAAAATGCAAGGCTATCGCAGTGGCTCATCACCAGAATGACCAGGCAGAGACCGTGCTGATGAACTTGCGCCGCGGTGCCGGGCTGAGAGGACTCGGCGGTATGCGTGCGAAAAGCAAGAATCCGGCAGCGCCGGAGAGCGAGATACCGATTATTCGTCCCCTACTCTGCACCACGCGTGATTATATAAGGCATTACCTGAAAGATATCCGCAAGCAGTCGTGGGTGGAAGACACGAGCAACGAAGATACGAACATCCTGCGCAATGCCATTCGCAAAGAGTTGGCAGGCTACAGCAAATCAGATATCGAACATATCGCCGAGACCGCCTATCGGATGCAAGGATATGCCGACTTGTTGGACGGAAAAGAGACGCGAGCTGCCGGAATATGTCGGCTATATGAAGAATTGAAAGCATGTGGCGCCATAGAGATAGATAAGATATACGACGCCATGCTGAAAGGCGAAGGCGGCAAACGATGGGAAACGGGTACGCATATTATCCGCTTGCGCCATCATAAACTGCAAATTGAGAAGAAATGAGACATTTTGGAATCATAGGAAAACCATTGGTACAATCCTTTTCCGCCCGCTATTTCAATGAGAAATTCGAGCGCGAAGGAATCGATGCGGAATACTCGCTGTATCCGTTGGAGCGAATTGAAGACGCTGTCCGATTGCTTGACAGTCTGGACGGCATGAACGTGACGATGCCCTACAAACAGGATATTATTCCGCTGTTGGAGGGGTTGGACGATACGGCAGAAAAAGTAGGCGCCGTGAACGTTATATGCAAACATAAGGGATATAATACGGATTGTCTAGGATTTATTCGATCCATACGTGAGATACTCCAAGCGGAGGATCGTCGCGCGCTGGTGTTAGGCACAGGAGGTGCGTCGAAAGCCGTACAATACGGATTGCAGCAGTTGGGATTGGACATCACGATTGTTAGCCGAACACCAAAAGAAGGCATGATCGGCAACACGGGCAAAACCGACATCACGAGCTTGATCGGATACGCTGATTTGACGGAAGACGTGATGCATTCGCACCAAGTGATTGTCAACACTACCCCGCTCGGCATGTATCCCGACATCAACAGCAGCGCACCTATTCCTTACCAATGGCTCGAAGCGAAACACTTGCTCTTTGACTGCGTATATAATCCGGAACAGACGGTATTCCTGGCAGAGGGGAAGAAACGCGGCGCACGCACCATGAACGGGATGGGAATGCTGTACGGGCAAGCGGAAGAAGCCTGGAAAATATGGAATCATTGAAAGAATGATATATTTATATAACCAAAAAAAGAGAAAAAAATGATTATTGTTTTATAGTACTGCGTACTTTCAAGTATTTGTACTGCCGATTTATCTCTAAATAAATTTAATCTAACTCGTCCGTACAAATTCTTGACTCAAAGAGTCATAAAACAATAATCTTCCAAAAAAGTCAAAAAATCGGAAATATCATTCAACAGACCGCCAAGTAAGCACACAAATTCAATAAATAGTCGATAATGATTGATACAATAAAACCGAGACTAAAACAAACAAAAGATATGAAACGATTGGTATTCTTTTTTGCCGCTATGCTGTGCGGCGTGTATGTGTGGGCAGAGACCGTTTCGCCCACAGAAATGGGGATCAGGTATTATATGCCCAAGACGAAAGTGACACTCACCGTAGAATACACGGAGACCACTTTTGTGCCGGGTAAGTATGCCGAGTGGGCAGAAGAACTGTTAGGTGTGGACAACGCTATTATGGAAGATTCCGTGGCATACACGATAGGCGAAACCTATCTCACCACCGAGACGGTAGCCGATACAAGCCGCTGCTATATAGTACATCCGGAAGCCGGTTTGAAAATGCAATGGCTCTCGTTGACAAGAGATGGTTTGCTGTACGGCTACAACATGCCCTATGCCGGTGGTAACGAACGCAAACGCAAACAGAAGGACGAAAAAGAAACCACCACCACGAGCATTCAGCCCGTCTCGCTATTGGAAGAGACCATCAAATGCGACAGTCTGCCGTGTCAGGCACGCAGCGTAGCGAAACAGATCTATCAGCTGCGCGACAACCGAATCTATCTTCTCTCTGGCGATGCAGAAAACCAGCCGGCCGACGGCGTGTCGATGAAAGCCATCCTGAAAGAGATTGACCATCAGGAGCAAGCCCTTGTGGAACTATTCATGGGCACAGAAGTGAAACGCAAAAAGCATGTGGACATCGCCATCGATCCGGCAGCCGACATGGATTCAGTGGTGTTCTGCATTGGAGACGATTCAATTCGCGTGTATGTTGAGCCCTTTGGGCATCACGAGGCTCCGGCAATGGAAACCGGCAAGAAATCGAAGCCCAAGAAAGGAACTCCTGTTCCCTCCCAGATATATTTCAACCAGCCGGGATCCACGCAAATCGTCGTATCCAGTTTGTATGACACACTGTTGGACGAAATCATTCCGGTTGCCCAATTAGGCGTTAGTGTGCCCCTGAGTACCGACCTGTTTACCGAAAACGGCGGTCGCATGAAAATACGATTTGACATCAAGACAGGGAATATATTGTCCATTTATCGACCTGAGTAAATGAATATGAGAAAGTATCTATTTATAGCTTTATTGTTGGTAACTGCTACGCTATCGGCGCAGGAGTTTCAATGCCGTGTAACGATCAATTCGGATCAGATAGAAGGCTCCAACAAGCAGGTGTTTGAGACCCTGAAAAACAGCATTGAAGAGTATATCAACCAAAACAAGTGGACGAATCTGCAATTTCAGCAACAGGAAAAGATAGACTGCCAGATGCTGATCGTTGTGAAATCGGTAGAAGACAATCTGTACACTTGCGAGATGACTCTCCAAAGCCGCCGACCGGTATATGGCAGCAATTATACCACGCCTCTGATCAATTTTCAGGACAAGAATTTCAACTTCACTTACCAGGAGTATGACCAGATCGTCTATCAACAAAATCAGTTTACCACCAACCTGACGGCGATGTTGGCATACTACTGCTACCTGATGTTAGGTTATGATTTTGATTCGTTCCAACGTCTGGGCGGCACGCCTTTCTTCCAGATATGCGAGGAGATTGTAAACGCCTGTCAATCGGCCTCCATGGGCGGTCCGGAACAGAGAGGATGGCTCGCCTTTGACAGCAACAGAAACCGTTATGCCGTGATTAACAACCTGTTGGACGAAGCCTTCAAACCTTTCCGGCAATATTTCTACGAATACCACCGGATGGGATTGGACATCATGTCGGACAATGTTGCCAACGGCCGTGCGCGCATTGCAGAAGGCATAGAGGTGCTGAAAGAAGCCAACCGCGCCCGACCTGCGACATTTGTAATCAACACGTTTTTAGACGCCAAGGCCGATGAACTCGTTTCAATCTTCCAGCAAGGCACATCCAACGAAAAGAAGAAAGTATATGAACTGCTGATGGATATCGATCCGACACGCCAGAACACATACGACAAGATTAACAAGTGATTGCTATCATCCATGCTGAAGCATTTACACATACAGAACTACGCTCTCATCTCGCGTCTGGACATTGATTTTGAGGACGGATTTTCCGTTATGACGGGCGAGACAGGAGCCGGAAAGAGTATCATCCTTGGTGCTCTTGCGCTTGTATTGGGTGCTCGTGCCGACAGCAAATCCATCACGGACGGCGAGGACAAATGTATCATCGAAGCGGAGTTTGACGAAGGCATTATACGCCGCGAACTATATGCCAACGGCAAGAGCCGTTCGTTTGTAGATGACAGCGTCGTGACCCTTCAGGAACTGAAAGCGCTGGCAAACCGACTGATAGACATCCACTCGCAACATGCCAACCTACTGATAGAGAATGCTGATTTCCAGCTGGAAGTACTGGATGCCATTGCACAAAACGAAGCGTTGCGAACTGACTATAGTACTCAATTCGGACACTATACGGCGGCTGTAGAAGCGTTGCAACAGTTGCAGGAGTTGTCCAAAAAAAGCCGTCAAGACGCCGACTATATCCAATACAGATACCAAATGTTGGAAGAAGCCGGATTGGAGGCCGGTGAGATGGCTGATTTGGAAGCGGAGCATTACCAACTAAGTCATGCGGAAGATATCCGCTGCGCCCTGCAACAAGCCATTGATGCCCTAAGCGGCGAACAAGGCAGTGCCATAGAAGCCATTCGCGCCTGCCGGCTCGATGAGGCAGCAGCCGACTTGCAAGAGCGTATCGACAGTGCCCGTATAGAACTGCAAGACATTGCGGAGGAAGCAGAACGCAAACTGCAACACATCGAGATGGATCCGCGACGGCTTCAGTGTGTGGAAGAAAGGATGGATAACCTGAACGGCTTGATGCATAAGTTCGGCGCCAAAGATATCGAAGAACTGATTTCGATGCGGGACGAATTAGCGGAACAAGTCAAGCGGATGGACAGTTTTGATTTTGATATCGAACTGGCAAAAAAAGCCGTTGAAACCGAGAAGACATCCCTTATCAAGATAGCCGATGCACTAAGCAAAAGCCGCCGGGCTGTTGTTCCGAAGATATGCGAACGGCTGGAAACCGACATGAAGCGTTTGGGCGTAGCTCATGCCAAAGTGGAAATACCCGTCTCCCCCACTCCGGATTTCACGGCAAGCGGCTGCGACGAAGTAAAAATACTGTTTGCCGCCAACAAGAACCAGAGTCTTAGAGCCGTGAGCGAAGTGGCATCGGGCGGCGAGATAAGCCGATTGATGCTTTGCGTCAAGTCGCTGATAGCCAGCACAAAAGGTTTGCCTACAATTATCTTTGACGAGATAGATACCGGCGTGAGCGGAGATATCGCCTCCCAAATGGCGGAAATAATGAGAGAGATGGCAGCTCACCGCCAAATAATAGCCATCACGCATATTCCTCAGATTGCTGCGCAAGGTGCACACCACTACAAAGTATATAAAGCCGATACGGCAACCCGCACAGAAACCAATATCCAAGTGCTTGACGAACAGCAGCGGATACACGAAATAGCCACAATGCTTTCCGGCAACAAGCCTACCCAGGAAGCCATCGCAAACGCCAAACAATTATTATGTTACCATTAGCAGAACGGCTGCGTCCGAAGACGCTGAGCGAATACATAGGTCAGAAGCATTTAGTCGGCGAAGGCGCCGTGCTTCGCAAGATGATAGAGAGCGGCAACCTCTCCAGTTTCATCCTTTGGGGACCTCCGGGCGTAGGCAAGACCACACTCGCACGCATCATTGCCCACGAACTGCAACGGCCATTCTACACGTTAAGCGCCGTGACCAGCGGTGTGAAAGAGGTACGGGACGTGATAGACAAAGCCAAACGGACAGCAGTGGTGAACAGCGGCTTGTTTGCGTCGCAGGTGGATCAACGCAGCCCGATACTATTTATCGATGAGATACACCGGTTTAGCAAGTCGCAGCAAGACAGCCTGTTAGGTGCCGTGGAAGAAGGTGTTATCACGCTGATAGGTGCTACGACAGAGAATCCCAGTTTTGAGGTAATTACTCCGTTGCTGAGCCGTTGCCAGGTCTATGTACTGAAATCTTTAGAGAAGGAAGACTTACTGGAACTGTTGGACCGCGCTCTAACACAAGATGAACTAATCCGATCGCTTGGATTGCAGATACGGGATCAGGAAGCACTCTTGCGTTTCAGTGGAGGTGATGCACGTAAACTGCTAAATATCATCGAGTTGGTTGCCAATAGCGGCGCAAAAATAATAGACAACGAGACCGTTACGCGTCAGTTGCAACAGAATCCCGTGGCCTACGACAAGGACGGCGAGATGCACTACGACATCATATCGGCGTTCATCAAATCCATCCGAGGCAGTGACCCGCAAGCCGCGATATACTGGCTTGCACGGATGATTGAAGGCGGCGAAGATCCGAAGTTTATTGCACGAAGGCTGGTCATTTCGGCAAGCGAGGATATCGGATTAGCCAACCCAAATGCGATGCTTTTAGCGAATACGTGTTTTGATGTAGTCAATAAAATAGGCTGGCCGGAGGCACGTATTCCGTTAGCGGAAACGACGGTCTATTTGGCAACGTGCAAAAAAGACAATTCGGCCTATTTAGCGATAGACAGCGCATTAGCCAAGGTGCGCGAGACAGGCAATCTGCCTGTTCCTCTTCACCTTCGGAATGCTCCGACAAGCCTGATGAAAGACCTCGGCTACGCCGACGGATACAAATATCCGCACGACTTCCCCGGACATTGGGTGGAACAGCAATATCTGCCTGACGAGTTAGTCGGGACGGTATTTTGGAAGAAAGATTAGAAATGGCCGGTGTATATATACACATACCCTTTTGTGCATCGCGATGCAAATACTGCGATTTTTACAGCACGACGTTGTTGCACCGACGCACAGAATACGTGAACGTTCTCTTGCGCGAGATAGACGAACGCAGGGAGGAAATAGACAAGGAACCGATACGAACCATCTATTTTGGCGGGGGCACACCAAGTCAGTTGCCGACAACAGATATTGCGCGATTAATAGAAGCTATCGGCGCAGACAAAACAGAAGAGATCACGGTGGAAGTCAATCCTGGCGACGTGACGACAGACTATCTGAGAGCGATACGTTCGGCCGGAGTTAACCGATTGTCGATAGGGATACAGTCTTTCCACGACGAACGGTTGCAACTGATAGGCCGACGCCATACGGCAGACGATGCACGTAGGGCAGTGCGGCTCATCCGTGAAGCGGGCTTCGGGAATCTATCACTCGACCTGATATACGGTTTGCCGGGGCAGACTATGGAAGAATGGCAAGACGATTTGGATGAACTGCTGCGCATTGCGCCGGAACATCTGTCCGCCTACTGCCTGCAATGGGAAGAAGGCACGCCGCTGATGGAAATGTACAGACGAGGAGAGGTGGATATGACAGACGAGGAGACGGAAACAGCCATGTTTGACACCTTATGCGAGCAAACCCGCAAAGCAGGATACGAACATTATGAAGTGAGTAATTTTGCCAAGCCCGGCTACTACTCGCAGCACAACAGCAACTACTGGAACAATACGCCGTATATCGGTATCGGCGCAGCCGCACACAGCTATGACGGAAAGACAAGAAGCAGCAATCCGAGCGATATAGAACAATATATTCAAAGAACTGCCCGTGCGATAGAACCGCTCAGCGATGCGGATCGATACAATGAACGCATTATGCTCTCGCTCCGTACGTCGAAAGGTATCCCGTGCGCCGAGGTGCAAGACCAAGAGGCCGTCAACAAACTGATTGCTCAAGGATTGCTTCGCAAAGAAGGAGAACAACTTGTAGCCACGCTACAAGGACTGCATATATTAAACAGAATAATTGAACAACTAATGATATGAAAGAAAACAATGTAAACGTCTCAAAACGTGAGACTTTTATGAGATGGTTCTGGGGAATCTTTATCGGAGGAACTCTGTTGGTGATTTTGATCTTTTTCCTAATCAGCGTGGGCTGGCTGGGATATATGCCGCCTCTTGAGGAATTAGAGAACCCACAAAACCGCAATGCCAGCGAGATCTTCTCCGCAGACATGAAAACAATCGGCCGTTACTACAAGACTGCCAATCGTATCAGCGTGGAATACAGCGAGATAAGTCCCTATATGGTTGACGCGCTGGTAGCCACGGAGGATGCTCGTTTCTACGAACATATGGGCGTGGATCCCAAAGCACTGTTTCGTGCCATCCTGAAATTAGGTAAGGCAGGCGGTGGTTCTACGCTGACTCAGCAATTAGCCAAGCAGATATGGTCGCAAGGCGGAGCACGCGGTTTTCAACGTGCTATCCAGAAACCCATCGAATGGGTGATTGCCATCAAATTGGAGCGCTTGTACTCCAAAGAGCAAATCATCACCATGTATCTCAACCAGTTTGACTTCCTGTACAATGCCGTTGGTATCGAAACGGCCAGCCATGTCTATTTCAACAAGAAGCCTATTGACCTGAATATCCAGGAAGCAGCCACGTTGGTCGGCATGTGCAAGAACCCGTCTCTATACAACCCTCTGCGCTATCCGAACCGCTCGCGCGACCGTCGAAACGTGGTATTCAGCCAGATGGCAAAGTACGGCTATATCACGCAAGCCGAATGCGACTCGCTGCAACGCCTACCGCTTGAGTGTGACTATCACGTGATAGATCACACAAACGGCGTAGCTCCGTATTTTCGCGAACATATCCGCAAATACATGATGGCTACCGAGCCTCTTGACAGAGATTATCCCGACTGGAACAAGCAGCAGTATCGCGTTGACAAATTCCTTTGGGAGCATGATCCGCTATACGGCTTCTGTAACAAAAACACCAAACAAAACGGCGAACACTACAACATCTATACGGACGGATTGCGTATCTATACTACGCTTGACACGCGCATGCAACGCTATGCCGAGGAGGCCGTCGAAGAGCATATGCGCTATCTGCAGGGAATGTTCTTCAATTCAAAGAGAGGCAACAAGAACGGTCCTTTTACCAACAAGATTAGCGAAGACGACAAGAACCGCATCCTGGCTCGTTCGATGCGTCAGACCGACCGTTACCGTTCACTCAAAGCCGAAGGCAAGTCGGAAGAAGAAATAGAAAAGATCTTCAACACTCCATGCGAAATGCAGGTATTTGCCTACAATGAAAACCATAGGAAAGATACCGTTCTCTCTCCGATGGATTCGATTATATGGACCAAGTACTTCCTGCGTTGCGGTTTCCTGGCAATGGATCCTCATAGCGGACACGTCAAAGCCTATGTGGGCGGGACGGATTTCGACTTTTTCAAGTACGACATGGCTACTCTCGGTCGCCGTCAAGTGGGTTCGACCGTCAAGCCGTATCTGTATGCATACGGCATGTCAGAAGGTATGTGGCCGTGCGAGAAAGTGACCGTTCATCGTCAGGATGTCACATTCAAAAATCCCGGCGGAGGCACATGGACACCGCGTGACGGCCACGGAGGAGGACCGATGACTTTGGCTCATGCCTTGGCCATCTCGTCCAACTGGATGTCCGCCTATTTCATGTCGCTCTACGGTCCGGAACCGATCGTCAAACTGATGCGTTCGTTTGGACTGAAAGGCGATATTGATCCAAATGTGACGATATGCATGGGTTCTTGCGAAGTATCCGTCGAAGAGATGGTTAATGCTTATACCACCTTCCTCAATGAAGGTATCCGTATCGATCCTATCTACGTTACGCGTATCGAAGACAACACCGGTAACGTCATTGCCCAGTTTACCCAGCAGTCGCATGAAGTTCTTGACGAAGTGAGTGCGAAGAAGATGGTATATATGATGCGCGAAGTGTGCCGAGCCGGAACTGGTCGCCGCATGAACGGCATCACACGTGTACAGATGGCCGGCAAAACCGGTACGACGAACAACAACTCCGACGGTTGGTTTGTAGGCTACAGTCCCTCATTAGTCAGTGGCGCATGGGTTGGCGGTGAAGACCGCTCGATCCACTTCGACTACACCGGTATCGGTCAGGGAGCTTCCATGGCACTGCCTATCGTGGGTAAGTTTACAGACAAGTGCTACAAAGACCCCACTCTCGGTTACGATCCGAAGGAGCAGTTTGACCTTGACAAAGATTTCATGGACAATATGCAAAACAGCTGCCGTGAATACGAGCAATTAAAGGGTGTAGAAGTGGTCGTTGATGAAGAAGATTAGTCACATACGACTGATTGGTTTGTTGTTGCTGTGCGCTCTGAGTGCGCACGCACAACTGAATACCGACCGCCTGACAGCTATCGGCCGCAACGCGTTGTACTATGAAGACTATGTGCTCTCTATCCAGTATTTCAATCAAGTCATCCGACTCAAACCGTACTTGGCAGAGCCTTACCAACTACGTGC
Organism: Paludibacteraceae bacterium; assembly: GCA_017425065.1. Taxonomy (GTDB): domain Bacteria; phylum Bacteroidota; class Bacteroidia; order Bacteroidales; family Paludibacteraceae; genus Colicola. The sequence continues at coordinate 3,260 of JAFPJV010000082.1, read as the reverse complement.
CATTGCAAAAGTACAATTAGAGGATTGGGAGGGAGCACTTGACGACTGCAACCATGCGATAGAAATCAATCCGTTCATTTCCAGTCTCTATTATACGAGAGGTTTTATCTATCGCCAATTGGAAAACTGGGAGGCAGCAGAACAGGATTTCAGTTCCGCTCTGCAAAGTGCCCCGCGTAACCGCACCTATATAGCTTTACGCGCAGACGCGCGTATGCATAAGGAAGATTTCGCGGGAGCGCAAGAGGATTTAGACAGACTTCTGACAGAAACACCCGATGAAATCGACCTGATTCATGACAAGGCGATCCTCTATATCCGTCAGCAAGACACCGTGCAAGCCATTAACTGCCTGGAACGCGTCGTGAAGAAACGGCCGAGCGAAGCAAGCAACTGGTCTATGCTCGGGACGCTCTATCTGATGCAAGAGAATGAATCCGACGCGTTCCGGTGTCTCAATCGCGCCATAGAGAACGGTTCCGAGTGGGCAGGAGACTATGTTAACCGCGGTATTATCAGCTATAAACGCCACGATTACAAGACAGCCCTCAGTGACTATGACCGTGCTGTTCGTATAGCGCCACAAGATATACAGTGTCACTACAACCGTGCGCTCCTCTTGCAAGAAGTAGGCGATTACAATCACGCGCTGGAAGAATACAACCGCGTCATTTCGCTTAGTCCGCAGTCCTACGAGATGTACTATAACCGCGGATTGGTGCGCATGCAACTCATGCAGTGGCAGAAAGCGCTGCAGGATTTCGATATAACCATCAAGCACTATCCATATTTCATGCCCGCTTACTATTTGGCTTCTCAGGCTAAAATCCAGACGGGAGATTTCCGTGGTGCCCAGCAGTATCGTGACCGCGCCTACCAACTTGATCGCAAGAAGACGACCAATCATATCTATCCATCCCCGCGAACCGACGTTGAAATCGTGCAAAAGACGCCTAAGGAACGCGACCGGCGAAAAGAATTTTCCGTGCGTCAGGCGCAGAACATCAACGAACCGGAAACCGAGAGCAAATACGAGTCCGCATGGCGCGGTTCTGTCCAGAAGCGCTATGCCGACGTACAACTCGAACCCAATATCGAACTCGGCTATTATGCCGGAAGCAAGGAGTTGCGTCAGACCAACTACACCCATCCCGTCCTGGAAGAGCTCAACCGCTCGGGGCATTTGCGCGCACCATTGCGTTTTACGCCTAAAGACATGCAACTCACACCTGAGATTCTCTCGCAGCACTTCGAAATGATTGCTTCGCTTTCGGAAACAATCAACTCCTTCACCTCTTCTTCGGATGAAAAACTCGCGATGCTCTATCTGAGCCGCGCCATAGAAGAGGAACAGGTGCGAGATTATGCCAGTGCTGTTGACGATTGCACACGTGCCATACGTGCCACTCCGAAAGAATCCCCCACTCTTGCGCTCATCTATCTGTTGCGCGCCAACATGCGTGCCAAGCAAAAGAAAGATATTGACATCGCACTACGCGATTATGATGAAGTTATCCGCCTCGACCCGACCATCAGTTTTGCATACTACAACAAGGCCAATCTGCTCTTCGACAAGAAAGATTACGAAGGAGCCATATCCTTCTATACCAAGGCGTTGGCTGTCGATCCGGACATGTCGGAAGCCTATCTCAACCGTGGATTAACCTACGTGTTTATTGATAATGTGAAAGAGGGATTAAAAGATCTAAGCAGTGCCGGAGAACGCGGAATATACCAAGCTTATCATCTCATATCCCGATTCCGATAACACAAGCATCCGAAAATGATTCATCGCAAATCCGTCATATTGTTCATTTGCACGCTGTTTGTTTCGCTTTGTCCCGTACAGAGTCAGGTACTCTATGAGGTTTCCGGCAATTCGTGCAAGGGCAAATCGTATATCCTTGCCACCAACCGGCTGATGGATATCGCCTTTTTGGATACGATTCCCAATGTGTTCAAATGCTACGGGCGTTGCAACAAAGTAGTCACAGAGTTTGCCATGCAAGACTACGAAGCGCTTTCTGCGCTGCGCCAGGCGGCTGTTTTGCCCGATTCCATCAAACTCAGCAATTTCTATACCGACGAAGAATACAAGGCCATTGACAATATGCTGACTGTTAATCTCGGCATCGGATTGGATAAACTATGCCGGATGAAACCGGCCTATTTGACGGAAATGCTGCGTGCCGAACTGTTCAAGCAATGGCTTGCTTATGACGAAGACCGTTCGATGGAAACTTTCTTCGAACACGTAGCAGCCCAAGAGGGACGACCGGTCTATGGTCTGGATGATATCGGCGAGACGATGTATATGCTGTTTGACCGCGAACCGTTTCACTGGCAGTGTGAAGAACTCAAGAAAGTGGTATCCTATCCGGAGCGGGAAGTCAAACAAGAGCGGACGCTGCTGAATATGTATCGTATGGGGCACCTGACAGACATGGCGTTTCAGGTGGAGGGACCGGATAACCACACTTCGTTATCCTATTCTGATTATCAGGTCTATGCACGCCGGAACAAAGAATGGGTAAAACGGCTGCGTCCTTACCTGAAAGAAGGCGGAGCATTCATCACGCTCAACGCCGTTTATATAGGGGGCGACAAGGGCTTGTTGCAACAACTTCGCGAGGCCGGCTATCGCGTCAGAGCCGTCAACAGACGCCGTTTACGATAGCTCCTTCTCCAGTTTCAACAATTCTTCCTTGCAGTTTTTCAGCAGTTTTGCCGCCTCGTCAGCGGCCTTTTTATACTCACTGAGGCTGAGTGCCTCACTTTGCTCCAAACGACTGATAATCTGTTCCGCCCGGGCTATTGATTCATCGAATGTCATATTCGTCTTTTCTTTCTTTAATCCAAACAACGGCATCTCCCTCCAGCGTCCATGCAGGAAGTTGAGCCGATGGCATATATCCTAACGATCGATACAGATTGCTGCATGACTCGTTGTTTACCGAAATAACACAATAGAGCAAACGCAAACGAAGAAAACCGAAGGCATACTGTTCCAGCGCTTCCACGGCGCTTCTCCCTACTCCACGGCCGCGTACTTCCCGGGCTATATACATGCCAATGGCTGCACGCCGGTTTCGGATATCCAGATCAAACAAGTCGATGCAACCAACGGTTTGCTCACCATCCATCACAATGAGCCGCAACTGTCCGTCGCGGTAGATATCTCCCGTCGTTGATTTGATGTATTCGCGCAAGTCTTGCTGCGAGAGAGGGTTATGGTTGTTGCCATCACTCCATGCTGTCGC
>JAFPJV010000081.1 GCA_017425065.1 Paludibacteraceae bacterium | reverse complement strand
TGTAAAATTATTCATGAAAAAACAATTATTATTATCTACAGCAGTCGTGCTCAGTATTGCGATGCTGACAAGTTGTGAAAACGCAGTAGAAAACTTAGAAGGTACTCCTTATGCCAATACAGAGATGCGTTGGAGGGCTGGTGTTGACAGCTCAAATCTATGGGGGTATATCAATGAAAAAGGCGAAATGATAATCCCTGTTCGATATGAATCTGCAGAGCATTTTTCTTGCGGCTGGGCAAGAGTTAGTGAATGCAATAGTCCTAACTCCATGCCTATTGGTAAATATATTGACAAAAATGGTCGTGAAGGTAATTATAAGATTACTAATGTTGATTACTTTGACTGGGCTTCGTATTTTTCCTACAATAGAGTAGTCTTTTTTGATGAAGGATTAAAGGGCTTGTATGATGAAAATTTTAATGTGGTTTTTTCTCCGACATACAAAACGCTGGGTTATAATACAAAAGACGGACTAATCTGCTTTTCGAGTAATGGTAATAAGCGTGGTTATATAGATGAGAATGGTGAGGTGGTTATTGAGGAACAGTTTGATATGGCTTTCGCTTTTGTGGATGGGATGGCTAACGTATTTAAGAAAGTGAACGAAAGGTATCGCTATGGGATTATTAATAAAAAGGGCAAGTTCCTATTTGATTATCAGTGGGCTGAAATCACTCTTCTAGGTCAAGAACGAATAGCCTTTCGTGATTCTTTACATGGGAAATATGGAATGATGAATAATAGAGGCAAGGAGATTGTAGGTGCTAAATATACATCTATTTCTCCTTTTACGAATGGTTTGGCATGTGTTAACCGAGATGGAAAATTTGGCTACATCAATGCGAGTGGAGTCGAAGTAATTCCTTGCCAATATTACAAAGCTAATAGTTTTTACGACGGGGTTGCAGATGTGAAGAAAAATGAAAATTCTTGTTGGGAGTTAATTGACGTAAATGGACAAATGCTATATACTCTCGAGGAGGATGAAAGATTGAGAGATATTTTTCTAAATGGACTTGGTCTTGTGCATAACGTAAAATCTAATCAGTTTCGTTACATAAATAAAAAGGGTGAAACGATTTATAAATGGACACCTAAAACTACAATGATAAATTTTGCCCCAATAAGCCCAGGGCTTGAGGAAGAGAATGTGCATCGTATGGAACAAACAGAGTATGGTGCAATATTTAGAAATATGGAATTAATTAGAACAATAAATACAATAGAATAAAATAGGTTAGAATATAATAACTAAAGTGAATAATGTAATAAAACAAATGAGGGTGTGTCAATACTGCTTGACACACCCTCATCTTTTTGCGCAAAAGTTAACGCGGATTACTCGGCGGCGTCGGCTTTAGGAGCTTCAGCTGCGGGAGCTTCGGCGGCGGGAGCTTCTGCTTTTGGTTCCTCTGCCTTGGGTTCTTCGGCTTTGGGCTCGTCTTTCTTGGCGGCTTTCTTGGCCGGAGCTTTCTTGGCAGGCTTCTCTGCCGGTTTGGCCTCTGCTTCGAGAGATGCCTTCAGCTCTGCGAGTGCGGAGAGATCACCCAGCGTGGTCTTCTCAACCTTCGGCAGTTCTACTGCAGGCTCAGCAGCCTTCTTCGCCTTGGCAGGTGCCTCCTTGCGCTCCTCCCATGTGCGGAGGTGCGAAACGAGGATACGCTTGGCGTCGCGGTTGAATTCAATCACCTTGAAGCTCAGTACGTCACCCACAGCTACCGGCGACTTGTCTTCCTTCTGGAGATGGCGCGTGGTGCAGAAGCCCTCTACGCCTTCCTCGAGCATGATAACAGCGCCCTTGTCGGTCAGCTCGACAACCTTACCATCTATGATGGTATCCACGCCGAACTTGGCTTCGAGTTCCTCCCAAGGATTCTCCTCGAGTTGCTTGTGACCAAGCGAGAGACGACGGTTTTCTTTGTCGATGTCGAGAACAACCACCTCGATCTGTGCACCGATCTGAGTGAACTCGTTCGGATGTTTGATCTTCTTGGTCCAGCTGAGGTCGCTGATATGGATGAGGCCGTCCACGCCCTCTTCGATCTCAACGAATACACCGAAGTTGGTGAAGTTGCGTACCTTCGCAAAGTGACGCGAACCAACAGCATACTTATTCTCGATGTTCTCCCACGGATCAGCCTTGAGCTGCTTGATACCGAGCGACATCTTTCTTTCGTCGCGGTCGAGAGTAAGGATAACAGCGTCGATCTCGTCGCCCACTTTGAGGAAGTCGTTGGCGCTGCGGAGGTGTTGGCTCCAGCTCATCTCGCTGACGTGTACCAGACCTTCTACGCCCGGAGCTACTTCTACGAATGCTCCGTAGTCGGCCATTACCACTACCTTTCCGTGCACCTTGTCGCCCACCTTGAGGTTAGGGTCAAGAGCATCCCACGGGTGCGGAGTGAGTTGCTTCAGACCGAGAGCGATGCGCTTCTTCTCCTCGTCGAAATCGAGGATAACGACGTTGATCTTCTGGTCGAGTTCAACCAACTCGTGCGGGTCGCCAACGCGTCCCCAGCTGAGGTCTGTGATGTGGATGAGACCGTCCACACCGCCGAGGTCGATGAATACACCGTAGTTGGTGATATTCTTAACCGTACCTTCCAGTACCTGACCCTTCTCGAGCTTGCTGACGATTTCTTTCTTCTGTGCCTCGAGTTCAGCCTCGATGAGTGCCTTGTGCGATACAACGACGTTACGGAAGTCAGGATTAACCTTGACAATCTTGAACTCCATCGTCTTGCCCACGAATACGTCGTAGTCGCGAATCGGCTTCACGTCGATCTGGCTACCCGGCAAGAAGGCTTCCATGCCCAGTACATCTACGATCATACCGCCCTTGGTGCGGCACTTGATGTAGCCCTGTACGATCTCTTGCTTCTCGCAAGCCTCGTTAACGCGATCCCATGCCTGGGCTGCGCGAGCCTCTTTGTGCGAGAGAACGAGTTGGCCGTTTTTGTCCTCTTGGCTCTCGATATACACCTCTACTTTGTCACCTACCTTCAAGTCGGGATTGTAACGGAACTCGGCAGCCGGAACAACGCCGTCCGACTTGTAACCTACGTTCACTACAACCTCACGCTTGTTGATACTGATAACGGTACCTTCTACAACTTCTTCGTTCTTGATCGCGTTGAGCGTACCATCGTACTTTTGAATTTCTTCTTCGTTTTTTGCGCCTTGAGCTTGTGCTTCATAGGCATCCCAGTCGAAGTTCTGGAGAGAAAGATTTTCTGCCATGTGGTAGAATTTTGGTGGGAACAAAATTCTCAATTTGAAGATTCGAAGATTCGAAAATTCGAAGATTGATTATTTCGGATTCCCGTTAAAAAGTTAGTAATTCGGCTCTTTCAGCCGTCGCTCTTACGTAGCGGCGCGCGAAAAAGCGTGCAAAGGTACAACAAATTTTTGACATACACAAATTTTTTTGTACTTTTATATAAAAAAAGCGGATTTTGGGTAAATTTTGAGTGATATAGGGAAGTTCCGGAGAAGTTCCGTCGGTAGTACATATAGGTATGATACCTGCAAGAACAAAATAAGAACTAAATAAGGACTAAATAAGAACTAAATAAGGACTAAATAAGGACTAAATAAGAACTAAAGAACAACTAAATAAGAACTAAATAAGAACTAAAGAAGAACTAAAAAAGAACTAAAAAGTGATATTGGTTTTCAGTTACTTACAGCCGAGGCTGAGGAGACGAGAAAATGGGTCAGATGGAGCCGAAGGCGAGGCAGATGAGGCCGGCGAGGATGCCAAGCATGCAGAGGACTTTGCGGCGGACATCGGATTCGTGCAGGAAAATGAGGCCGTAGGCAAAGCCTATCACCGCGCCGCCACGACGAATGGTACTCACAATAGCTATCATGGAAGCCGGATCGCGGAGAGCAAGCATATAGACGTTGTCACTTATTATCAAAAACACGGAGATCATCGCAATGACTCCGATGTTTTTGATAGATTTGAGAGTTAAAAGAAGTTGAGAGTTAAAAGAAGTTGAGAGTTTAGTGTTGAGAGTTGAGTGAAGTTGAGAGTTGAAAGAAGTTGAGAGTTTAGTGTTGAGAGTTGAGTGAAGTTGAGTGAAGTTGAGAGTTGAAAGTTGAGAGTTAAAAGAAGTTGGAGAGTTTTTAGTGGATAGTTTATAGTTGTTTTTATTTAGTTTATAGTTTTTCTTATTGATGATGATCCAAGCGAGGAGCATCATGAGGGATTGGTAGAGGGTGTAATAGACCTGGACGGCGTTGTGGTCGTAATAACGCATGAGGTACTTGTCGTAGAGGCCGGAACAGGAGCCCAAAATAATCGCTAATGCCAGAGAGAGATAATATTTATTCGGAGTATTCTGAATATTCAGAGTATTCGGAGGATTCTGAGTATTCCGAGTATTCCGAGAATTCTGAATATGGCGGTTGGAAAAAGAGAAAACAAAAACTGTTCCTAATGCCAATATGACACCGAGCCACTGGAAGGTGTTGAGGTGTTCGTGAAAGATGAGGAGGGCGCCCAGAAGAGTCCACATGGGACGGGTGGCCTGCATTGGGCTTACGACAGAAAGCGGGAGATGCTTGAGCGAGATATACGCAAAGACCCAACTGCTAAGGACAATGACCGATTTGAGCAAGGTGAACAGGTGCGCCCGCGCATCCAGTCGGGGCACGAAGAAATGCGTCCCCTCCATGACTTGCGGACACAGGCGCGAAAGCAACAAGGGGACAAGGAGCATACATGCCGAGAAACAGATGCTGAGCGTCAGGACATCTATGACGCGGTTGTCACGGAGTGCGATCTTCTTGGAGATGTCGTAACATCCGAGGCATAGTGCCGATATGAAAGCCAAAAGAATCCACATAGTTGGTCGTTAGTCGTTGGTAGTTGGTCGTTGGTAGTTGGTCGTTTGTCGTTAGGCAAAGCGGTTTTTTGCAAAAACGGGCACAAAAGTAGTGAAAAATTTGCATATATGCAAAAAAAGTATTATCTTTGCACCCAAATACGAAAAAAACAGAAACAATTATGGCTGATTACAAATGGAATTATGTGAGCGTGGGCGGTAGTACACGCATAAAGATTTCGACGGGCGAGGATATCCGTCACCTGCCGGAGTTGGACAAGAAACTGTGGACGGTGCTGGCCTGCCCGACGACGGGACTGGAGATCGATTCGGAGAGCCTGAAACTGATGGATCTGGACGGCAACGGCAAACTACGCGTGACAGAAGTGCAAGAGGCTGCGAAGTGGCTTTGCACGGTGCTGAAAGACCCGCAGGTGCTGTTCCGCCAACGTGCCGAACTGAAGATAGACGAGATAGCTGATGAGGCAATACGGGAAGTGGCGGAGGAGATCGCAACGAGTGAAGAGTTAAGAGTGAAGAGTGAAGAGTTAAGAGTGAAGAGTGAAGAGTTAAGAGGGAAGAGTGAAGAGACAAAAGTGGATACCATCTCGTTGGCGGATCTGGATGCGGTATTGGAGGCGATCAAGATAGACGAGCAGGCGATGCCGGATGCACCGTTTGAGGCGGACGTGATGGCTGCGCACAAGGCGAAAAGCGAAGAATACAAAGCCTACTACGAGCTGGAGAAACTGCAGAAGATAGGGCTGGCGGTTATTCCGGAAGACGCCGTGAAGCCGGGCATGACGGAGAAGAAATTCAAGGAGATGGGAGAGCAGATCGCCGCGTGGGAAGCGGCTGCCGCTGCGGCTAAGAAGGCCAATGAGGATGCACTTGCCGCTGCTCGCGAGAAATACATGCCGCTTCGCAAGTTGCTGCTGCTCAGTAGGGATTTCGTGCTGCTGCTGCATAACTTCGTGACGCTGCAGGACTTCTACGACCTGTCGGACAAATTGGGTATCTTCCAAGCCGGAACACTCTTCATCGACCAGCGTGCGTGCCACCTGTGTCTGCGCGTGAGCGACATGCCGAAGCATGAGCAACAAGCGGGATTGAGCGGTATGTTCTTGGTCTATTGCGATTGCACGAACCAGACGCTGAACGAGAAGATACAGGTCGTGGCGGCCGTGACGGTCGGCGAGATAATGAACCTGACGGTAGGCAAGAACGCCATCTTCTACGACCGCGCCGGACGAGAATGGGATGCGACGATATACAAGATTATCGACAACCCGATATCCATCCGTCAGGCCTTCTGGACGCCGTATCGCAAGTTTGGCAACTGGGTGACGGAACTGATTAACAAACGTGCTGCGGAGAAAGAGCAGAAGCAGTTTGAGAACGTGACGGCTAACGTGGAGCAGAAATCGCAGGAGGTGCCTGCCGCTCCGGCTGCTGCGGGTACACCTGCCGAGCAACCGAAACCTGCCGCCGTGGCTCCGTTCGACATCGCCAAGTTTGCCGGCATCTTTGCCGCGATAGGCATGGCATTGGGCATGATAGGCACGATGCTGGTGAGTGTGGCCAAAGGTTGGGTGGCTCTGACGTGGTGGCAACAGATACTGGTGTTCTTCGGCTTGCTGCTGCTCATCAGCGGTCCGTCGATGCTCATCGCCTGGCTCAAACTGCGTCGCCGGAACCTGGCTCCGCTGCTGAACGCCAACGGATGGGCAGTGAATGCCGATGCGATCATCAACGTGCTGTTCGGCGCTTCGCTGACGGATATTGCCAAATATCCCGTGATGAAACTGAAAGACCCCTTCGTGAAAGAAGGTATGCCGGCGTGGCAGAAATGGCTGATAGCCGCCGTGGTATTCGTGCTGCTGGCTGTCGGCACATGGTGTATATATAAATTTGCTTATTAAATGAGAAAAACAAGAAGTTATATCTTATCGCTTGCGTTGCTGCTTCCGCTGTTGTGCGGTGCGCAGATACTGACGGACACCGCCGGTCTGACGCCCGAGGAGATGGCTATCGGTATGTTTATCGAGACGGAGTTGCAAAGCGAGGAAGACGAGCCGTATTCCCTGGACGAGATAGACGAACAGGGCGGCGTCATTCAGTCGCTGCTGCGCGACTACTACATGGAAGGCGACACCGTGGTGTTCCAGTCGCGCAAAGACGACCTGCCGGAACGTATCGTGGTGCGTACGTTTGACGGCTATGTGATCTACCGCATCCACCGCAACCTGCCTCCGAACATGCCGGACAAGCACCCGGCAGACTCCGCTTATCGGCATATATGGACCAACTACCGCGTGAATCCGTATGATATAGATATTGCCGAAGTGCCGGACACGGTGCGTATCGACCTGACAGGTTTCAGCCTGCCGCACAAGGGCAAAGTGACCTCGCATTTCGGCTGGCGTCCGCGATTCGGCCGCTGGCACTACGGCACGGATATCGGTCTGCGGACGGGTGACGACGTGCTCAGTGCATGGCGCGGGCAAGTGCGTGTGTGCGGATGGGATCCGCGCGGCTACGGTTATTATGTCGTGGTGCGTCATGACAACGGTTTTGAGACGGTGTATGGACACCTGAGCAAGATACTGGTGGAGGAAGACCAGGGCGTGGAAGCCGGCGAAGTGCTGGGCAAAGGCGGCAGCACGGGTCACAGCACGGGTCCTCACCTGCATTTCGAGATCCGCTATCTGGGTATCAACATCAATCCGGAACTGATTGTCAACTTCGACCGCGGCGACCTGCACAACGACGGCATTCTGTATCTGACGCACCGTATGTTGACGGCGAAGGGTCAAAAACGTCCGGCACCGGTGGAGACGACCCTGCCGGAAGTGGAGGAGATACTGCCGGATACGACCAATATGACGCCGGAAGAACTGGAGGCCTTCCACATCGAGCGCAAAGCCAAAGCGGAGCAGCGTGCCCGCGAAGAAGCCGAGCGTGCGGAGAAAGCCCGTCAGGCCGAGATAGCCCGTCAGCAAGCAGCCGAGAAAGCGCGTAAGGCCGCCGCGGAGAAAGCCCGCAAAGAAGCTGAGGCCAAGAAGAAAGCCGAAGAAGAACGCAAACGGAAAGCGGCGGAAGCGGCAAAGTGGTACGTGGTGAAAGAGGGCGACAGCTTCTGGTCGATAGCCAACAAGAAAGGCCTCACCGTTGCCGAACTGAAGAAACTGAACGGCTTCAACGACAAGACGGTCATTCATCCGGGACAGAAGATACGCGTGAAGAAATAAACGATTTTAGGAACTCATATAGATTCATTATGGACAAACAAGAACTGAGAAAACTGATAGCAATCTGGTTTCACGAAGATATCCGCGACGGCGACCATACGTCGCTGAGCTGCATTCCGCCGACGGAGATGGGATGTCAGCAACTGATTATCAAAGATACCGGTATTCTTGCCGGCGTGGAAGTGGCGAAAGAGATTATCGCGTACTTTGACCCGGAGTGCCGCTTCGAGCAATTTCTGGAGGACGGCGCGCAGGTGAAACCGGGCGATATAGCCTTTAAGGTGTATGGCAAAGTGCTGAGTCTGTTGCAGATAGAGCGTACGATGCTCAATATCATGCAGCGCATGTCGGGCGTTGCCACCACGGCGCATAAATACCAGCAACTGATAGAGGACACGGGTTGTCATGTGCTGGACACGCGGAAGACGACGCCCGGATTGCGATATTTAGAGAAAGAAGCCGTGAAGCTCGGCGGCGGCATGAATCATCGTATCGGCCTGTTTGACATGATTCTGCTGAAAGACAACCACGTGGATTTTGCAGGCGGCATAACGGCAGCGCTGGAGCGTGCGCGTGACTACTGCAAGGCGAAAGGCAAAGACCTGAAGATAGAGATCGAGGTGCGCAACTTCGACGAGATACGTGAGGCGCTCGCTACAAATATCCCCGACCGCATCATGCTGGATAACTTCACGCCGGCGAAGACTCGCGAGGCTGTTCTTCTGATTCGTGAATGGGAACGTTCGGCGGGTCGTCATATGGAGATTGAGTCGAGCGGCGGCATAACGATCGATACGATTCGCAGCTATGCCGAGCAGGGAGTCGATTTTGTGTCGGTGGGTGCGTTGACCCATTCGTACAAGTCGCTTGACATGAGTTTCAAGGCCGCCAAATAAAGCGAACGGGGCAGTATGCGACTGATAAACAACCCATGGCGCGGCGTGCCGGGCTATAACTGCTACGGCTGTTGTCCGGACAACCCTATCGGTGCGCGGATGCGTTTCTACGAGGACGGCGAGGACATCGTTTCCGTCTGGCAGCCGACGCAAAACCACCAGTCGTGGATCAACACGCTGCACGGCGGCATACAAGCCGTGCTGCTGGATGAAGTGTGCGGCTGGGTGGTGTTTCACAAGTTGCAGACGGCCGGCGTGACCGCCAAGATGGAGATGCGTTACCGCAAGCCGGTTTCTACCTTGCAACCGTATATCAAACTGCGTGGCCGCCTGCGGGAGATGCACCGGAACGTGGCTGTCGTGGATGGAGAACTGCTGAGTTCGGACGGCGAGTTGCTGTGTTCGTGCGAGTGCACGTATTTCACGTTTTCCAAAGAACAAGCGCTACAGGAGATGGGTTTTGCGCCTTCGACGACCGAGGGCGAGGACCTGACATGGGATGAACTGGTGGCACAACTGAACGGGTGAGTTATGGATGTGGGTTTTCGATACCGTTTGGCGCGTTTTGTCCATTTTATTCTGCGCCGGCACTACCGTGTGACGATGCAGGGTGCGGAGGTGTTTGAAGGCAAGCGGCCGATCCTGCTGCTGCCGAATCATACCGCCTATGTCGATCCGTTGTTGCTGTGCTCGGAGATATACGACGTGCCGGTTTGTCCGATGGTGGATGAACGCTTCATGCGCCATCCGTTGCTCAAAGGCGTGATGCGTCGTATCGGCGCGGTCGAAGTGCCGGATCTGAAGGCGGAGTCGAAAGGCGAAAGTCTTAGGCAGAAAGCCGAAGCGGCGGGCAGGCTGACAACGATTGCATTAGAAGCACTCAGGGCGGGCAATTCGCTGATTTTCTATCCGTCCGGACATATCAAGACCGTGGACAAAGAAGTGATCGGCAACAGGCGTTTGGCGTATGAGGTATGCCGCGAGTTGCCGGAGAATACGACCGTGGTGCTTTGCCGGATGCGTGGGCTGGAAGACAGCCGATGGTCGAAACTGAAACGGACAACACACACGTTGCGACGTCCGGTGAGTTTCTATTTTGAGGACCGGACGGCTGACCTGCGGCACTGGGCACAGACGATGGAGCGCAGGCAGTTCAACGAACAGTTGGAGAACTGGTATAATATCAACCAAGCAGCTGAATAAGTTCTGCGAGGGCGTGAACGGTATAGGTTGGATGCAGATCCGGCCTTTCTTTTTGCGTGGGATTGAACCAGCAGGTGTCTAGTCCCGCCTGTTGGGCGCCAATGACGTCGGTCGTGGGCGAGTCGCCTATCATGAGCACTTCGTCGGCTCGGCAGCCGCAACGGCTGAGGGCTTCTTCGTAAAAACGGATGTCGGGTTTGTCGAAGCCTATCTCGGACGAGACGTAGGCATCTTCCAGCATCGGAGAGAGTCCGGCTAATTGCAGGCGCTGGCGTTGCAAGTGGGCAAAGCTGTTGCTGGCGGCGAAGAGACGGTAACGGCCGTGAAGCGTTTGCAGCAGTTGGTCCGCGCCGGTCACTTTGGCATGACTCAGCCCCCATCCCTCGCGGAAACGATGCTTGAAGTCGTCGAGCAGGGTAGGCGGCAGTCCGGCACGTTCGATGAACTCGGCGGGATAGAGTTCCATGACTTCGGCAATGGTGTGGAGTCCCCGTTTGGCTTCGGAGAAAAGGCGGTCGGCGATATCGAAGAAGAGCGTAAACAGTTCGTCGGACGAAGGCTCGTGGATGGCTTCCATCGCAAAGTCGAACGCCTGGCGGCAACAGGTGTTGTAGTCCAGCAAGGTGTCGTCGATATCTATGAAGATAGCCTTATACTTCATCGTACTGCTGGAAAAGGAAGTCGTTGTAGGGATAACGCTGGATATGAATGGCTTTGATGCGGTCGTAGAGCAGGTCTTTGAGCGCATCGATGTTGCTTTTCTCGCGTGCGGAGATGAAGATACAGTCGTCGTGGAGCTTCGCCATCCATGTCTTTTGGAGTTCGTCGAGCGATATGTTCTCGCGGCGGATGGGCGTCAGGTCGTCTTCCTCTTTGGGCGTATAGGTGAAGGCGTCTATCTTGTTGAAGACGACGATACGCGGAAGGCGACTGGAGGCAAGTACCTCGTTGACAGTCTGTTCTACCACCTCGTACTGCTCCTCGAAGTTAGGATGGGAGATATCGACCACATGCACGAGCAGGTCGGCTTCGCGCACCTCGTCAAGCGTTGACTTGAAGGACTCGACCAAGTTGTGCGGCAGTTTGCGGATAAAGCCGACGGTGTCGGAGAGCAAGAAAGGCAGGTTCTGGAGTGTGACTTTGCGCACCGTTGTGTCGAGCGTGGCGAAGAGCTTGTTCTCGGCAAAGACTTCGGACTTGGAGAGCAGATTCATCAGCGTGGATTTGCCGACGTTGGTATATCCCACGAGCGCGACACGAACCATCTTGCCGCGGTTCTGGCGCTGGGTGGTCATCTGGCGGTCGATACGTTTGAGGTCTTCGCGCAAGAGGGCGATACGTTGACCGATGATTCGGCGGTCGGCCTCTATCTGGGTCTCACCCATGCCGCGGTTGGTGCCTCCGCCGCCCCGTTGCCGGTCGAGGTGGCTCCACATACGTGTCAGTCGCGGCAACATGTATTGCAGGTGCGCCATCTCGACTTGCGTCTTGGCGTAGCTGGTCTGTGCGCGCTGGAGAAAGATCTCAAGAATGAGAATGGTGCGATCCATGACGCGTATGCCGAGGGCTTTCTCGATGTTGCGGAGCTGGCGCGGCGACAGTTCGTCGTCGAAGATAACCAGGTCGATCTCAGGTTTCTCTTCGTCCGCCTGATGTGCTTCGTGGCAGCGGGTGATATAGTCTTTTATCTCCTGCAGTTTGCCTTCTCCGAGATAGGTGGAAGTGTTCGGCTGCTGCATGCGCTGGGTAAAGCGTTTGACGGGCACGATATGATTGGTGTCAGCCAGAAAGGCCAACTCGTCCAGATATTCCTTGGTGCGTTCTTCGGGCTGGCGCGGTGTGATAATTCCGACCAGCACGGCGTGCTCGATGTATGTCTTGGTTTCTATCATAGTGGATGTGTTATCTCCCGATATAGTCTTTCGATGAAAAATGCGCCCATTCGAGCGCATTTTTCATTATTTCAGTTTTTCGCTAAATGCTTAACGAACCTGTGCACCGCGAACGTCGAACATTTTGCCGTCGCGAACGATGTACATAACGCCGTCGATCATCACTTTGTGTGCCTTGTCAGTGAGCGTTACGCTCTCGATTCCCAGCGGAACGAGGTGTTTGAGTTGGCCACCGGAGATCTCGAAGTTGTGGTATTCGCCGCTGGATCCCTCACCGTAGTAGTGCATGATCTTACCGGTAACGATCACCTCGTCGCCTTCAGCTACTTCGTAGTCGATGCTTGAGCACTTGTATGCCTGGAAATCGCCGAAAGCACCCTGCTCGTCAGCCATGTAGTAGGTCTTCTGCTCGGCGTTCTTAACTTTAACAATAAAGCCCTGTACAGCGTAGGTCTCGTCGGTAGAAAGCGAGCTGCCCTTTTCCGGTTGCAGAGCTGCGGCGATTTCAAGAGCAGCTGCTACAGTAATAGGCTCCAATTCTACCGAACCGCCTTCGCCGTGGGTAGCGGTACCTTTCTTGATTTCAATAGTGTTCTTTGCAGGATCGCTACCGTAGTTGATGATCTTTCCGCGGAGATATACGAAGTCACCGGCAACAACCTCTTTGTCTGCTGTACATTGATAAGCCTCAAACTCACCGTATGTTGCAAACTGATCGTCGGACATGAACCAAGTCTGGTCGTTGAAGCCCTCTTTCGGAGGATTAGCTTTCACTACGTAGCCCTTCACAACGAGTTCTCTCGACTGCTGGTTGTTAGTAGTAGCCATAGGCAGGGCATTTCCGATTTCCATAGCTTCTGCTACGGTGATGGTATCCAAAACGAGAACAGGGAGTTCGTGATCTCCTTCAGCTTTCTCTATGAATTCAGCAGTTCCGTTCTTGATCTCGATGATATACTTGGAATTTGTTTTGTCGTAGTACTTGGTGATACGTCCTGTCAGTTTCACTTTGTCACCGTCAATAACCTGCTTAACAGCGTCGCCCTCTTTTACTACACATGCATATGCCTCAAACTCCTGTGCGCCTTCGTTGGCAGCGTCGTCAGCCATCCACCAGATTTGGTTGTCGTGATCAAGGCTGAACTCTTCCGAATTAACAACGAATCCAGTTACTTCATAGGTGTCTTTTGAAGTAGCAGCGGAGTCCAACTTCATACCGTCAGCGATAGCCTCGGCAACGGAAACCACCTTGGTAGTAGGAATGTCAATTCCCGGGTCTTCACCGTCAATAGCAACAATAACGGTCATCTCGTCAAAATAAACAGTCGATTGGATGATTTCGGCGGAAATGCTTTGTGCACCCTTTTCGTTTACCCATTCGCCGGATTTCAGATCTCCGGAAACATACTTGTCACCCAGATTGCTACCCTTTACCGATACGGAATAGAGTTTGCTTCCCTCCGGAGCGGAGATCGTAAATGATGCTTTGTTGTAACCGCGAAGACTGATTTGGCCGGTGTTCTTGTTGCTATAGAAACGGAAACCATTTCCTTCGCTAAATGTCACTGTCAGTTCGATACCGTCTTTGGCGATAGCGCTACCGGTCGTCACTTGAGTGAATTCTCCTTGCGCGGGATTGACAAAACCAAACGCCGAAGGATCGGAGAAGTTGAAGTCAACTTGTGTGGCATTGACAGCAACAACAGCTACCAAAGCCAGCATCATTGTAAAAAACTTTTTCATGCTTGAAAAATTTTAAGATTAATAAAATTAGTTAATTTTTTGTTTAAAATATGTTGTACAACATATATTACGTGATATTCCATATTTCGGGTGCAAAGGTACGACTATTTTTTGATATGCGCAAATATTTTCAGCTTTTTTTTGAAAAAAATAATCAGAGTTTGCACAATTGGAAATTTTTTCGTAACTTTGCACCAAATTTGCAGAAAGGTGTTTTTTATGAAGAAACTACTGATCATAGACGACGAGCGCGGAATACGTAACACGCTGCGCGAGATACTCACCGACGAGGGGCACGAAGTGGATGTTGCCGAAAATGGCAAGCAGGGTTTGGAGATGGCGCAAAAGAAGCCGTACGACTTGATATTCTCGGATATCAAGATGCCGGAGATGGATGGGCTGGAAGTGCTGGCAAAATTAGTCGAAAGTCGAAAGTCGAAAGTCGAAAGCGGCGAAGATGTCAGCGAGTGTCCGGTGGTGATGATTTCGGGTCACGGGGATGTGGAGACGGCTGTTCAGGCGCTGAAATCGGGTGCGTATGACTTTATCGAGAAGCCGATAGACCTGAATCGTCTGCTCGTGACGACCAAGAATGCACTGGAACAGAAGTCGTTGCGTCAGGAGACGAAGCAGCTGCGCCGCAAAGTGGAGGCACAGGGCGGTCTGCAGATGGTAGGCGAGTCGGCTGCTATCGCGCGCGTACGCGATATAATAAATAAGGTGGCACCTACCGAGGCGCGTGTGATGATCACGGGGCCTAACGGCTCTGGCAAGGAGGTTGTGGCACGCCTTTTGCATGCCGGATCGGCAAGGGCGAACTGCCCGATGGTTGAAGTGAACTGTGCCGCCATCCCGAGCGAACTGATCGAGTCGGAGCTGTTTGGACATATGAAAGGGTCGTTTACGGGTGCGGTGAAAGACCGCGCCGGCAAATTTGAACAGGCCGACGGCGGAACGCTCTTCCTGGATGAGATAGGCGACATGTCGCTTGCCGCCCAGACCAAAGTGCTGCGGGCGTTGCAAGAGAACGAAGTGACGCGCGTGGGATCGGACAAAGCAATCAAAGTGGATGTGCGTGTCGTAGCTGCCACGAACAAGAACCTGGAGGACGAGATCCGGGCCGGCCGTTTCCGCGAAGACTTGTTCCACAGGCTGAATGTGATCCCTATCCGCGTGCCGTCGCTCGACGAACGCAAAGAGGATATCCCGCTGCTGGTCAATTACTTTGCCGGACAGATATGCGGCGAACAGCGTATTGCTGTCAAGGCGTTTGATGCCGATGCGCTGAAGGCGTTGCAAGAACGGTCGTGGACGGGTAATATCCGCCAGTTGCGCAACGTCGTGGAGCGGCTGATCATTCTTGCCGGACAGAAAATAACCAAAGAGGACGTAGAACTGTATGCATAGTATCCGCCATGCATGGCGGATGAGAAGATGATATTATCGGAGCTGAACATATTGAATTACCGCAACATCCGCGAGGCGAGTTTGGCGTTTGCACCCAAACTCAACTGCCTGGTCGGCCTGAACGGACAAGGTAAGACGAATGTGCTGGATGCGATCTATATGCTCAGTTTCACCAAGTCGGCTTATACCACGCAAGACTCGCTCAACATTACCCACGATCAGGAGATGGCGATGGTGCAAGGGACTTATAGAGTCGAAAGTCAAAAGTCGAAAGTCGAAAGCGAGACGATGACCGTCTCTTGCGGACTCAGGCGCGGGGTGAAAAAGCAGTTCCGGCGCGACAGAAAGGACTACAAGCGGCTGATCGACCATATCGGACTCATCCCGCTGGTCATGGTGTCGCCTGCCGACCACCAGTTGATAGAAGAAGGCTCCGACGAACGCCGCCGCTTCATGGACAGCGTGATCTCGCAGATAGACAGGCAGTACATCGAAAACCTGACGCGCTACAGCGCCCTGCTCAAGCAACGCAACGCCCTGCTCAAGCAGTATGAGGACACTCCGGATGTGCCGTGGGACTTGTTCGAAGTGCTTGAGGAACAGATGATTCCGCTGGCGCAGTACATCTTCTCCGCCCGCGAACGATTCATCAGCCGTTTCGTGCCGATATTCCAGGAACTGTACGACGAACTGTCCTGCGGGGCGGAACAAGTCATGCTGGCCTATCAGAGCCAGTTGCACACACGTGACTTGCGTGCCGCATATCAATCGACCCGTCAGCGTGATCTCATCCTCGGCTGGACAAGTCAGGGCGTACACAAGGATGAACTGCAGATGTCGTTGGGCGAATATCCGCTCAAGCGCGTTGCTTCGCAAGGGCAGCAGAAGACCTATCTGCTGGCGATGAAACTGGCGCAGGCATTGTATATATCCTACAGCCAACGACCATCGACCAACGACCAACGACCAATCCTCCTTCTGGACGATATCTTCGACAAACTGGATTCCGAACGCGTGGCGCGCATCGTACGCATGGTGCAACGTCCCGAATTCGGGCAGATATTCATTACCGACACCGACCGCCAGCACCTGACGGATATCCTGCGTCCCGATCCCGAGGCGCGTATCTTCCTTGTGGCGGACGGACAAATAACACTGTTGAATCATGATTAAACGCTTTTTAACCATATTAATAGCTTTTCTGCTGGTGCATGCAGCCTGCGCACAACGGCGTGTGGATATCCCGTTTAGGGCGGTGTGGATCGCTTCGGTAGCCGGTATCGACTGGCCTTCGCCCGCTTCGCGAGGTAACACCGTCCAGCAGATGGAAGAGATGTGCGGCATACTGGATTCGCTTGCCGAATTAGGCATCAATACGATTATTTTTCAAGTCCGTCCGACGGCGGACGCCTTGTATCGGTCGCCCTATGAGCCGCTGTCCCACTGGGTCACGGGTCAACAGGGTGAGTGGCGCGGACAACAGCCGTACGACCCCTTGAAGTTCGTTTTGGACGAGGCGCACCGACGCCATATGGATGTGCATGTGTGGCTCAATCCGTATCGCGTGACGCAAGGGGTGATGACCCGCGAACAGCTGCACAAGTCGCATGTCATCAATCGCCATCCCGAGTGGTTCTGCCGTTACAACGGCCACTGGTATTTCAATCCCGGACTGGACTCTACGCGTCTGTGGATATGTCGCGTAGTGGCCGATCTGGTGCGAAGGTATGATATCCAGGGCGTGCATATGGACGACTATTTCTATCCGTATCCCGTCTCCGGGCAGGTGTTTCCTGACGAGGCAACGTTCCGCAAGTATCCGCGCGGATTCGACAACATAGGCGACTGGCGACGCAACAACACGAATATGGTGATCCGTGAACTGCATGACACGATCAAGGCCATCAAGCCCGAAGTGCAGTTCGGCATCTCGCCTTTCGGCGTGTGGCGCAATTACAGAGAAGATACGCTCGGCAGTCATACCAAGGCGCTGACCAACTACGACAAGCTGTATGCCGACATCCGCCTTTGGATGCAACGCGGCTGGATTGACTATGTGGTGCCGCAGTTGTACTGGGAGATAGGACATCAGTTGGCGGACTATGAGCATCTGTGTCATTGGTGGGCGGAAAACCGTTTCCAGACGCGCCTCTATATCGGCATGGCGCCGTACAGGCTCGGACGCAAAGGCGAAGCGGCTGCATGGCAACGGGGCAACGAAATAGTGAGGCAGATGTACTTGAACCGAACAATACCGGGCATCGAAGGCGAAGTGTTTTATTCCACGCGTCCCTTGTTGCGCAATCCGCGGCATGTGTGCGACTCGATAAAGATGTTTTATGCGCCTTATCTGCCGCGCGAGGAATTTGCTAAATGAAAATGCCAAATTGAAATATAATTTGCATATATGCAAAAAAAGGTGTACTTTTGTAGCCGGATTTTTACGAAACGATAAATAACAAATCACAAATAACAAATAAAAAATTTATTCTTATGTTTATTCAAGACGTTCATGCTCGCGAGATTTTGGACTCGCGCGGAAATCCTACTGTTGAAGTAGAAGTTACTTTGGATTGTGGTGTAATGGGTCGTGCAAGCGTTCCTTCGGGCGCATCGACCGGTGAGAACGAGGCGCTGGAGCTTCGTGACGGTGACAAGGCTCGTTACCTGGGCAAGGGTACGCTGAAGGCTGTTGAGAACGTGAACAACATCATCGCTCCGGCGCTGATGGGCTTCTCCGTTCTGGAGCAACGCGCTATCGACGAGAAGATGCTGGAACTGGACGGCACGCCGACCAAATCCAAACTGGGTGCCAACGCCATCTTAGGCGTCAGTCTGGCATGCGCACACGCTGCTGCCAACTACCTGGAGATACCTCTGTATCGCTATATCGGCGGTGCTAACGGCCACGTACTGCCTGTTCCGATGATGAATATCATCAACGGCGGTGCCCACTCCGACGCTCCGATTGCTTTCCAGGAGTTCATGATCCGTCCGGTAGGTGCTCCCTCCGAGCGTGAGGCGATCCGCATGGGTGCCGAGGTGTTCCACGCGCTGGCCAAGCTGCTCAAGAAACGTGGTCTGAGTACGGCAGTGGGTGACGAGGGCGGTTTTGCTCCCGCACTCAACGGCATCGAGGACGCGCTGGACAGCATTATTCAGGCTATCAAGGACGCTGGCTACGAGCCGGGCAAGGATGTGAAGATCGCTATGGACTGCGCTGCCAGCGAGTTTGCTACCTGCGAGAATGGCGAGTGGTTCTACGACTATCGCCAGCTCAAGGACGGCAAGAAGAAAGATCCGAACGGCAAGAAACTGACTGCTGCCGAGCAGATCGACTTCCTCGAGCACCTCATCACCAAGTATCCGATCGACTCTATCGAGGACGGTCTGGACGAGAACGACTGGGACAACTGGGTGAAACTGACCGAGCGTATCGGCGGCCGCTGCCAGTTGGTTGGTGACGACCTGTTCGTGACC
>JAFPJV010000080.1 GCA_017425065.1 Paludibacteraceae bacterium | reverse complement strand
GCCTTTAGAGTTATTACCTTCCAACACGAACTCCATATATTGGTTCGCTAAGATTTGCGAGAACGTAGAAGCACTCATAGTGGGATAATTCTTATGTACCCACTGCTTAAACTGTTTGCAGAAGCAACTATAGCTGCGCATAGTCGTTTCCTTCAGTTCTTTGCTTTTGTCTTTCTCGTAAAGGTCAATTACCTGTTCCAACGGCGTATAGTAACGCACGTTATCACCAGATGTCACATCCGATGCACTGAGACCATAATCGGGCATGTTCTGTTGGAGATTGATGTAACCGGCAGCAAGTCGGTTGTTGATTTGAAGAATAATAGCGCTGGTCTGCAGTTTGAACTCTGTAAGCGACTTACAGCGTTTGCGCTCACGGTTCATCATCAGACGAACGCGCTCATTCATGTTAATGGTAGGGTTTAGGCGGTAGTACTCAATGTACCATCCTCTTGAGTTGTGTTTTAACTCTGCAGGAACATATTGCCTCAGAGTTCCGAAATTTTGTGTTAGCATAGTTAATTTTTTTTCTACCGCCAACCCTTTACTGATTGGCGGAAAGAAAAAAAGTTAATTTACTCTTATTAACAGCAAATGACTTCCACATCTGTGAAAGTCATTTGTGCAGATTTTGTGCTGATTTCAACGCGTCTCAAGCGTAACTCGTTTATTTTCAGCGTCTGCGGTGCGGACGAGACTCGAACTCGCGACCTACGGCGTGACAGGCCGGTATTCTAACCAACTGAACTACCGCACCCCGATAGTTGCTCTTTTTTCAAAAGCGGTCAAGTAGACCGTTTTTCTCGAGAAATGTTCTCTCGATCAAAAAGCGGGTGCAAAGGTACTGCTTTTTTTTGATATACGCAAATAAAAGTGATATTTTTTTTATTTTTTTTGCAAAAAAGGCTTTTTTATGGCCTGGTGAGCAGCTTGCTGCGCCTGATGACGCTGTTTGCACGTCATTTTATCATTCATATACGTATTGCCCACCACACTCTTTCCGGTCAACAATTCGCACCACACGCATGCTGCCACATAACGGCCGAACTCGTAGTTGAGATGATAGCCGTCGCGGCAGAGCACATCACCCATTCGTTCGCGTGCGTACGCAATGGCAGAGCCGCACGGAACGAGCAGCATATTCGGACAACGCCTCAGCACAAAACCGGTACAGACAGCAATGCTGTCGTTCATCGTCTGCTGCGAGCTGCCATAATACGGGAAGCCGGGATGTTCTGCATCCTGCGCGTAGGACCACGTCTGCATCCAGCAGAAACGGGCATTCGGTTGCTGACGGCGTACGACACCTGTTAATTGGCTCAGATAGGGTTCGTATGACAGCCGCTTCCCGCTATCGTGGCTGGCCTGCTGAAACGAGATATAATCCCACTGCGTGTAGCGCAGGGCATCGTTGAGCGAGCAATGTTCTGTGACCTGACGTTCGCCGCCACGAATAATCCGAAAAGAGTAGTTCGACTTATTCTGTTCATAGAATTCCCAGTGCTGTTGCAGCGAGCAGCCGCCGTAATACAGATTGCCGATAAGCAATTCCGTTCCTTGTGCCTTCGCCAACGGATAGAGTTCCTGCTCCACCGCGTCCCATGAGAAACTGTTACCTATACAGAGCACGCGTATCGTATCATCCGCGCGCATAGGAAGAACTGCGCAAAGCAGAAGAGCCACAAACAGGGCTTTCAACAGATTATGTTTCATGCTATTTCTATTTTACTAATGAGCTTCCAGCCAATTGTTTCCCACGTTGCAGTCGGCTATCAAAGGCACGCGCAGATGAACCACGTTTTCCATCTCGCCCACGACGATTTTGCGCACCTGCTCCACTTCTGCCTCGGGCACGTTGAAGTTGAGTTCGTCGTGTACTTGCATGATCATCGAGGCATGTACCATTTTTCCATTGACCATTTGTCCATTTAATTCTTTCAGTCTCCTATGGATGCTAATCATCGCCATCTTGATGATATCGGCGGCTGTACCCTGAATAGGTGCATTGACTGCATTGCGTTCCGCAAACGAACGGACAGTGGCATTCTGTGAGAGGATATCCGGCAAATAGCGTTTGCGGCCGAACAAGGTCTCCGCATATCCACGTTCACGTGCTTTCTGTTTTTGACTTTCGATATAATCCACTACACGCGGGAAGGCTTCGAAATATCCGTCAATCAGTTGCTTGGCTTCCGTGCGCGAGCAATCCAGTTGTTGGCTGAGTCCGAAAGCGGATATGCCGTAGATAATACCGAAATTGGCCGTTTTTGCACGTCGGCGCTGGTCGGGAGTGACCTGCTCGATAGGAATATGGAATATCTTGGCAGCTGTAGCAGCATGTACGTCTTGCCCCAGCCGGAAAGTTTCTATCAGGTGCTCGTCCTCGGAGAAATGAGCGAGCAAGCGCAATTCAATCTGACTGTAGTCGGCCGACATGAACTTGCATCCCGGATCGGGAATGACCGCCTTGCGAATCAGTTTGCCGCGCTCCGATCGGATGGGCAGATTCTGCAGGTTGGGATTGGACGAGCTGAGACGTCCCGTAGCTGTTACCGTCTGGTTGTAGGTCGTATGGATCTTGCCGGTCTGAGGGTTGATATAGCTGGGCAGCGTCGAGACATAGGTGGAGATGAGTTTTTTCAACTCTCTGTAGTCAAGGATTTTACCTACGACGGGATGGCGTTCTTTCAGACCGAGCAGGATATCCTCGGACGTGGAGTACTGACCTGTCTTGGAGGATTTTTTCGCCTTGTCGCTCAGATGTAACTTGTCAAACAGCAGTTCTCCGACTTGTCGAGGGGAGTTGATGTTGAACGTTGTATCCACCAACGCAAAAATCTCCTTCTCCAGAGCGTCAAGTTCGATACTTAATTGCCGTTCCGCCTCCTTCAAGGTAGCCACGTCGATACGTACCCCGGCTTGCTCCATCTCACGCAAGACGGGCATTAAGGGCAGTTCCACCTCCTGATACAATGTCCAGAGGTTCTCATCCGCTTTGAGCGCATCCCAGTTTGGAGCGACATTGGGATTGTAAGCCACTTCGGGGTTTAACAGGTATGCGCAGAGTCGTGCTTCCTGCTCCGCCTGAATCTGTTCCGGAGATTTGATGACAGGCGCTATCTCCTCGGCAAACAAGTCAAGCGTAGCCTCCGCGGGCGCAGTCTTGTTCTTCTTGATGGCGGCAGGTTCGGAAGCCGGCGAGAGTTTCTTCAGCAAGGTGGCGAACTCCAGTTCCTGGTACAGACGCACCAACGCTTCTTCGTCCGGCTGCTGTTTGGCAAGCTGCTGTTCGTCAAAATGAACGGGTACGTCGGTGCGGATCGTCGCCAGGAAACGAGAGAAGCGAATCTGCTCTGCCTGTGTCTCCACTTTTTGGCGAAGCGCACCGCGAATCTGGTCGGTATTGGACAGCATATTCTCTATGGAGCCGAACTGCTGCAACAACTGCACAGCCGTCTTTTCTCCGACACCTTTGCAGCCCGGGATATTGTCGCTCGCATCGCCCATGAGTCCCAGCAGGTCAATCACCTGCATTTGGTTATGGAGCCCGTATTTCTCGCAGACTTCTTTCTGTCCTAGTTGCTCAAAGCCGCCTGTATGACGCGGACGATACATGAAGATATGCTCGGAAACCAGTTGGCCATAGTCCTTGTCCGGAGTAGCCATGAATACGACATAGTTCTGCTTCTCAGCCTGCTTGGCCAATGTGCCTATCACGTCGTCCGCCTCAAAACCATCCACCTCAAGGGCAGGGATATTCATCGCCTGCAGCAAGCGCTTGATGACAGGTACCGCACGACGGATATCCTCGGGAGTCT
The DNA here is from genome assembly GCA_017425065.1 of Paludibacteraceae bacterium. Classification (GTDB taxonomy): domain Bacteria; phylum Bacteroidota; class Bacteroidia; order Bacteroidales; family Paludibacteraceae; genus Colicola. The sequence goes on along the minus strand of JAFPJV010000080.1, from coordinate 14,494 downwards.
CCTCTCGCTGCGCCTTGTATTCCTTATATACCTCGTGACGGAAAGTGGGACCGTGCGGGTCAAATGCAACCGCCACATGCGTAGGTTTCAGCCGACGCAACAGGTCGTCAAGCGTGGTAGCAAAACCATAGATAGCAGAAGTGTTCTCGCCCTTGGAATTCATTCGCGGAGCACGAATAAAAGCGTAATAGGCGCGATAAATCATCGCATAAGCGTCTATTAAAAGTAATGTCTTCGCCATTACGTTACCAATTTATCGGCTGTAAGCCGTGTTCTGTCAAATATTTGTTTGCCTTGGAAAAATGTCCGCAACCGTCGAAACCGCGATAGACGGAAAGCGGAGACGGGTGGCTTGTTTGCAACACAAGATGTTTCTTTCGGTCGATAAACAGCCCTTTGCGTTGCGCATAGGATCCCCACAGCATAAACACCAGGTGTTCGCGTTCACGGTTGAGAGCCGCCACGGCAGCGTCGGTCAGTTCTTCCCATCCTTTTCCCTGATGCGAACCGGCCTGATGAGCGCGCACCGTCAGCGTGGCATTGAGAAGCAAGACTCCCTGTTCCGCCCAGCGCTGCAAGTTACCCGACTGCGGGAAAGGCAAGCCCAAGTCGCGATGTATTTCCTTGTAGATATTCTGAAGAGAAGGCGGAATATCCACTCCGTCGTTTACCGAGAAACACAAGCCGTGCGCCTGCCTCGGTTCGTGATAGGGATCCTGTCCCAGGATGACTACTCGCACCCGGTCAAACGGGCATGTGTCGAAGGCATTAAAGATCAGACCCGCAGGAGGATAACATGTGCAGGTCTGATACTCATGACGTACATAATCCGTGAGCAACTCAAAGTATGGTTTGTCAAACTCGGGTTGCAACACTCGCCGCCAACTCTCTTCGATTCTGACAGTCATTAGTCCACTATTAACATCGCATCACCATAGTCTCCAAAACGATACCCCTCGCGAACGGCTACCTGGTAAGCGTTCATCACCTCCTCATAGCCGCCAAAGGCTGCCACCATCAGCAATTGGCTTGACTGCGGCATATAAAGGTTTGCAAAGAACGTATCCGCCGTGGAGAACATGTAGGGAGGATAGATAAACTTATTGGTCCATCCGCTGTACGGTTTCAGTCTGCCGCTTGTGCCTGCAACATGCTCCATAGCACGCATTATCTCTGTACCGACAGCGCATATATGGCGCTCGTTGTCCTGCGCACGGGTAACAGCATCCACCGTCTGCTGACGGATAATAATCTGCTCGGAGTCGGACTTGCTCTTTGTCAGGTCCTCCACGTCAATAGGTTTGAAGTTACCTAATGACATATGCGAAGTCATAAAGGTCAGTTCGATGCCCTGTATCTCCATGCGTTTGAGCAACTGCTTTGAGAAATGAAGACAGGCAGCGGGAGCTGCTACGGCGCCTACGTTTTTGGCGAAAACCGTCTGATAGCGCTCTGTATCCATCTCGTTAACCGGTTGACCGGAAAACTCCTTTTCAAACTGCTCCTGCACTTCCTCCGACATCGGCCGCTGGATATATTTCGGTAGCGGCGCCGTTCCCAGCGAGTACAATTTGGGTATGAATTCGTCTTCATCGTAGTCGGTAAGGAAGCGGAACGTGCGACCACGCGAAGTGGTATTGTCAATCACCTCCGCCACAATCATCGGATCCTCGTCGAAATACAACTTGTTGCCGACACGAATCTTGCGCGCCGGATCTACCAGCACATCCCAATAGCGGTTGGCATGATTCAATTCCCGCAAGAGAAACACCTCTATATTCGCATTCGTTTTCTCCTTCTTGGAGAACAGACGGGCAGGAAACACTTTGGTGTCGTTAAACACAAACGTATCTCCCTCGCCAAAATAGGCAAGCACATCCATTACCGTCTTGTGCTCGATTTCACCCGTCTTGCGATGAAGCACGAGCATTCGTGCATCTTCACGGTAACGGGTCGGGTACTGAGCAATCAGTTCCTCGGGCAACTTAAACCGGAACTGACTCAACTTCATGTCATTACTCTTGTACATATTTCTTCACAGTCAATTATTCTTTTTTCAAACTTTCGGAGAATTGTTCCACCGTCGTACAATTCTCCACACGGATATCTCCGATACGAATCCGCCTCAAGGCTATCAAGTGTGCTCCGCTCCGGAGCCGTTCGCCGATATCACGCGCCAACGCCCGGATATATGTTCCCTTGGAGCATACCACGCGAATACTCAGCTGCATCGTCTCCGGATTGAAGTCCGTGACCACTATCTCGTCTATTACAAGCAACTTGGGCTTCAGCTCCACGGTTTCTCCTTTGCGCGCCAACTCATAAGCACGTTTGCCGTTCACCTGAACGGCTGAGAACATAGGAGGTGTCTGCCATTGTTCCCCCACAAATTGCGGTATAACCTGATCTATCAACTCGCGCGTGATATGTGCTGTCGGATATGTTTGGTCAATCTCTTTCTCCAGGTCATAGCTCGGTGTCGTCGCACCTAACTGCAGCGTTGCCAGATATTCCTTGGTGTCGTACTGCATCTGGCTGATGAGTTTGGTCTTTTTGCCAGTACAAATGACCACCACGCCTGTCGCCAAAGGATCCAACGTGCCGGTATGCCCTACTTTCAGTTTGCGTTGACCTATATGGTGGCAAATCGCGCCGCGTACCTTGCCAACCACATCAAAACTGGTCCAGTGCAGAGGTTTGTCAATAGCTATTATTTCACCCTCCAAGAAGTCCATACAGCAAGGCAAACAATCCGATTATACAACAATATATCGAGAAATAGATTAGTTTCTGCTTTTTCACGATAGCCAGCATCCAACGGCATGCCGCATAGCCGGTCAGGAAGGCCGCTACAAAACCGATAATCAATACTCCTGCGCCTAATCTGCTAACCACTTCGCCGGTTATCACATCCTTTACGTCCAGAAGGGCGGCTCCAAGAATAGGGATCAACACCATCAGGAAGGAGAACTGCGCTACCTGTTCTTTCTTGTTTCCCAGCAAAATACCCGTTGCTATCGTTGTGCCGCTCCGGCTTAATCCGGGCAATACAGCCAAGGCTTGCCCCACACCGATAATGAACGAGTCAAGCCAAGAGATTTGCTGCTTTTCACGCGGCTTGGCATATTGGGCAAAGCATAGTAAAGCGGCGGTAAGAAGCAAACAGATCCCGACGATAATCAATCCGCTGCCAAAGATGGCTTCCACTTGGTCCTTGAAGAACATTCCTACCACAAAGACAGGAATCATGGATACCAATATCTTGCCGGCGTACTGTTTTTCCGCATTCCATGCTGGTGTCGTAAATGTTCCGCGCAGCAGCCATGCGATTTCTTTCCATAGCACAGCCACGGTGGCACACACGGTAGCCGCATGCACGATGACATCAAACAACACCATGTCGCCTTCGGCGAACTGGATGCCTAACAGCGTCTGCATGATTGTCAGATGTCCGGACGACGACACCGGCAGGAACTCAGTCAGTCCCTGGACAATGCCTAATATAAGCGCTTCCCACCAACTCATCATTTCTTGCCGGGAATCAGGATCGCTATTACCATCAATACGAAGCCGGCCAACGAAGTCATCGGGCCTACCGTAACACGGCGAAACGAGAAGATATCGGGATTATACACCTCGCCGCTCGGCTCTCCGGCCGTCAAATAAAAACCAATCAGAATGACTATAAAAGCTACAGCCATCAGGATAAGATTCAGTTTCGAAAGTCTATGTTTCATGTTTTCTGTTATTTACCTAAAGATTAAATCTCATACATCGTGTTCGTACTCATCCGGATATACCGGCCGGTAGCTATCAAGGAAGCAAACAAGGTCAGCAGCAGTCCGCATCCTAGCACGACACCGGATACGGTCAGCATGTTTTCCAATGTCAACGGGAAAAGAATGATATCCATTTTGTCTCTCAGATACCATATTCCAAACGCCAATACACCCAGCGAACAGATGCCGGCAAGCAAACCCATTAACATATTCTTGCCCACAAAGGGCATCTTGATATGCCAACCGGTAGCTCCTACCAACGTCATCGTATTGATAATGAATCGCTTCGAATAGATCTGCAAGCGGATTGTATTGATGATGAGCAACATAGCAATGAGTAGTAACACACCGGCCACCAGCATCAAGACAATGGAGGCCTTGTTGATATTGCTTTCTATCTGCTGCACCAGATCCCGTTGATACATCACGCGTTCCACACCGGGTAGCGCAGACAGCTGCTGTTCTATTTCTTCCATCCCGTCGGGTGTGGAATACTGGGCTGTCGGATGCAAGTCATATGAGTCAAACAGAGGATTGAATCCCAGCAACTCCGTCGGGTCTTCGCCTAATTCCTCGATATGTTGCTCCAGCGCCTGCTGACGCGAAGTAAACGCGATGTCCGAGAAATACGGCCACGCATGCAGTTGCGAATCGATGCGCGCTATATCAACCGAATCGACATCGCCCGACAACATAGCTGTCACAACGGCATTCTCCTTGAAGTGATCCACTGCCGTGACGGCGGATAGCAGCAGGACACATTCCACACCTATCATCAGCAACACCAGAAACACGCTGATAGCTGCCGTGAAATACATATTTATAAAATGATGTGCACGATTCATACAATCACAATCCTAAATTGGCAAAAAGGGCAGGTTGTTCGACCTGCCCTCATATTGGTTGTAGAATTAATACTCCCAAAGGTCTTGCTCCAAGTTGAGCATCTCTGTCTGAATTCGGTTTTGCTCTTTCTTTACCTCTTCTTCTGTCATGTCCTGACCTTGTCGGCTCTGGAAATCAAGAATGTTCTTGTTGTACATGTTTCCGTCACCAACGATGTAAGCCGTGTACAGATGCTTCTGGAAGAATTCATCATACGTCACGCGTTTCACTTCGTTCTTCTCCGGAATGACATATTGGTTAGCCAGGAAGGGGCGCAAAGCATCAAACGGGATCCAGAACAGCACCGACTCATAGAGCGCATTCATCACCTGACTACCGCTTGACGGTGCAGCTGTCGCAACAACAGGAGCGGCATCTTCGGGATATTCGTCCAGGTTTTCCTCCATCGGCATAGCGAGTACATCCTCACCGATGGTCTGCTCAGTAGCTTCTTCCTCTACCATACCGGCCTTCGCCCAGTCCTTCACCATCTGAGGCGGGAACTTGCTCGGGTGAATAGGCGCGATAGCCATGATTTTGCGATGCAGACGCGAGGTGTGCTTGTCAAAGAATACGATTTCCTGAATCAGGTACTTGTACATATTCTTCGCAAAGTTCTCGTAGAAGTAACTTTGGAAAGTCAGCGCATCGTTGATCGAGTCGTACTGGAAGATAGAGTAGTCGGTACATGTCGGGTTGGAGAAGCACTCGGGCAACTCACCGTCCGGCGACATCACGGTCGTAGGATCCGGCAGGAACACCGTCACGATGTCACGTTTCGAACGCGGTTTGCTGAAGTCGGGCTTCAGGGGCTTCACCGTCTGCGTTCCGATCACTTTGTCATAAACCGGCATACCTTCCGAGATAGCATCTACCATTACCTTGAACAGGTTACGATAGTCCGTATCCGTGATATTCGTCGGGAAATACAACTGATAATTCTGACGATAACGCAGGTCAATGATACTATAGACGTACTTTGCCCATACTACATCATCCAAACGATGGAAGACCGTTACAATTGTATCGTTACGGAATCGACCATTAGCATCGATACAAGTCACCAAGTCTTCGGTGTGAATATTTGCTGTACCCAGTTCGTCGAAGAACGAGTTTACAGGGTGCTGTGCATACGTTGCAGCTGAAAGCCCAAACGCAAGACACGCAATAATACACAGTTTTTTCATATTGTTGATTTTTAATTAGTTCAGCACAAACGATATAGGACGCAAATCAAGGACAACGCCACCGGGACCTTTTGCCTTGATTCCGAGGAACATAACGGGCGTACCCATCGACAACGTCTTAAGCAATGCCAACTGCTCGGCAGAGTAGTGCGGACCACTCGACTGCAGATACTTGCCTTGCGCATAAATCTGGAAACTCTGAACGGTAAAGTCGGCCTTGATAAGAGCGTCCTCACCATAACTTGCCACAACCGTAGCATTCGAGTTCAGCAGCTTGCTACGGGCGATCTTACCACCTGTCAACTCGCTACCGGCAACCGACAACGAAGGCATAGGTTTCGGCAGACGTTTTACGCGGAATTTCTCGCTGCCCAGACTGACAGTCTTACCCTGGTACGAACCGGATACGTTAATCGTTATGTCGCTACCCGGAGAAGAGGTTGCCTGAATACGGAACAGACCCGGAGAGATCTTGCTAACCGATGCTCCTTGAGCCGATACGTTCAGATTGGCAGCAGGAATAGTGGTTGACGTTACCATGAAAGTATGGCCGTATCCCTGATAAACTACGGTCAAGTCGCGGTTGGTAATAGCCACATTCGGCGTCAGTTTGTCTTGTTTGTCCGGTTTCAATACCAAGCCTTCCTCTACAATATAACGCTGCGAGAAATGAGCTTCGACAGGCTCGCCGGCATTATTACGGTACTTGATGACACCGGAATAGGTATGCTCGCCGACACCGGCAGCCGTAAACGAATAGATACCGTCATTGCCGATACGCTGGCCGTTTACGTAATATTCCGGTTGCTGCAAGGTATCCACACCGGCCAACAGCAGTTGTGCCTGGTATTTCTCACCTACGGCTACGCGAGATGCAGCAGGGATAACATATGCGGACATACGGTTTACCGTAATGTCGTTAGCATCCGTACGGTCATAGAGATACTGGATCATCTGACCTTCCGTTGCACGGACGTCATTTTGAATCTTGGAGAGCAGGGCAATAGCGGCTGCGGTAGGCATACCTTCAAACATTGCCTCTTCCCAAGGAATCATACGTTTCTCATTTTCGCTATATACCTCCTCGGTCTTGAACAGCATCTTGATCTCGTCACGACGTTGCTGACCGTATTCACCGGTATCCGTCAGTTGGCACAAGTAGTTGCAATACTCATCCAGTACTTTGCGCAGCTCCTCGCCATGACCTTCTGCGATAGCGTATTGGCCGGCAGCATCACGATTGTCCTTGCCTTCGATATCGCGCGAACCGTCACCTTGCTCGCTGGCAGCCTTGCGGGCATCTACAGCCTTGTCACCATCCGTGATACGGACAATAGCTTCCTTGAATTCCTGAATAAAGTTGAACGTCTCGTCCGCTTTACCTTTCAGTTCTTGCGACTTGGCGTACCACGGTCCTACTTTGGCTTCCTCACGTTTGCTTGACTTCCAGAAACGGTAATACAGGTTTGCGTTTCGGTTGTTATTACCATCGATAGAAGCATGCAGACTGTTATCCACCACAGTAAAACTGTTCAAGATGTCCGTACTCACGTTCAAGGCCAACATGGCAGTGAGCACCAGGTACATCATACCTATCATTTTTTGTCTCGGGGTTTCCGGACAGTTTTTTGCTCCACCCATATGTAATTCTTTTTAATTAATTAGTAATTAGATAAGAATAAATCACATGGTTTATGCAAGTGCATTCAGCATGTTTCCGTAAACTTGGTTCAGGCTTGCTACCTGTTGAGCCAGTTGCTGAGCGCCGGCGCTGTACGCCTCGCTGCTCTTGGCGGCTACAGTAGTATTAGCCTGCAGGGTTTGCAAGTCTTTTGCCAATGCGGCACTAATCTGGTTTTGTGCGTTGATGCTGTTGATCTGCAACTCATAGAGCGAGTTCAGCGAGCCAACCTTTGCACCAACGGCTTCGATATTCTGCTGATAAGCCTGAGCAGTTGCAGCAACGGACTGCAGCGATGCGCCAACGGCGTCGAAGCTCTGCTGTTGTGCCTGAGCCGAAACAGCCATGTTCTGCAGGCTGGTGCCTACTACTGCCATGTTCTGCTGGCAGACCTGTGCATTCTGGGTCAGTCCCTGGATGCTTGCATCAGCAGCTCCGTACGAAGCAGCCAATTTCTCAGCAGCCTCACCGGCACCAGCCAACTGCTTGGCTGTCTTGGCCAACTCGGCAATACTCGACTTGAACGACTTAGCCTCTTCGTCTGATACGGCAGGCAGATTCGGACCGGCAGCAGCAGCGGCAGCTACAGGAGCTGCTATACCTATACCACCGCCCATCGGCATGGCGGGTTTGCCTTCAACACCTGCGCCCAACAATGTAGGACGGGGTTGAGTTGCTTTTTCTTCCAACAGTTCGGGTTTTGTACCAAACTCCAACAACTGCGGGAACACATTCTCCCAGTGGAACTCAGGATGCGGTTTTTCAAACACACCGATAATGAACAGGAAGGCCTCGGTGAACATACCGGCCATCAGCACGTAACTTGCTCCGGGCCAGTGCAGAATCTTAAACAATGCACCGACAATTACGACAGATGCACCAGCAGAATACACAGTATTAACTACTTTTTTTCCTTGATAGGATTCATACCAGCGCATGAAACCGCTTTGTTTTTCGTTAGTTGCCATAACTCAAAGAGACTTTTAGATTTTATTGATTAATTTTATTTGTTTCTATATTTGATTTGGTTTTGTTTCCGGTTTGTTAATCGCCGATATAGGCGCGTACACAGCGGAAACCGATGTACGGACGGCTCTCGTACTGATACTCGTACGTACGTACACCACACTGCATAAAGTAGCTGATATCCTTCCAGCTACCACCTTTGATTACTTTACGTTTCAGGTTGTCAGGATCCGACTTGCGAGCCATGTATGCGTACTCGGGGTTCAAGTCGTGCACGATGGTGTTGTTTGACGGCTGGAAAGCAGAGTTGGTCCACTCGGCCACATTGCCACCCATGTCAAACAGACCGAAATCGTTCGGACGGAACTGAGCCACCTTCATCGTTGTAGTTCCCGTATCATCGTTGTAAGCGCCACGATACGGCTTGAAGTTGGCAAAGAAGCAACCCTTGGCATCACGTGCATAGTTGCCGCCCCAAGGATACATCGCCATCTTGCGACCGCCACGGGCTGCATACTCCCATTGTGCTTCGGTCGGCAGACGATAGTCTTGCACACCGTATTTCGAGTGTGCGTTAAAGAACTGGGTACGCCAGTCGCAGAAAGCGTGGGCTTGCTCCCAGGTAATACCTACAACGGGATAGTCTGAATAACCCGGATGCGAGAAATACTTGTGCATCATCGGGTCGTTGAACGAATATTGGAAGTCGCGAATCCAAACCAATGTGTCCGGATATACGCAGATGATCTTGCTGGTTATCAGGTCTTTCGGCTCGCGGAGAGGACGAATGATCGTCGAGTCATAAATACCGCCGTCTTCCTCGTTTACCCACGAGGTGTCCACACGGATACTTGCACCTGCGGGATAACGGCTCGTAGCTACGTCGAATTTGTTACGCTGGAGGATAGCCTCGTCGTAGTTCACCCACGAATAGCGGTAGTGAAGGAAGTTGGTCTTCAGCGTTCCGTCGCTATAGAACATTGTCGCTAAAGCGTCGTGGATCTCTTCGTTGTCAATGGTTTGCCATTTGTCCCAAGGAATAGCACGCGATTTGCTCCAGTCGATCGGGATAATATCCAAAGGTATATCCTCATCTTCCGGGACATTCTTCGGACGTTTCGAGAAGCCTTCCACTTCATTCATGATGATTCGACGCATAGCGATGGAGTCGCGTACCCAATATACAAACTGCTTGTACTCGTCGTTTGTAATCTCGGTCTCATCCATCCAGAAGGCATCTACGGTTGCCATCAACTGGTTGTCCTCTTGTCCGAAGAGAGCCGACTGGGTGTTGGCTCCCATCATAAATGAACCTTTCTTAATAAAGATCATTCCATAGGGGTTTGCTTCCTTGAAGTTCCCCGAATAACCGGCACCTACAAGCTCGCCTGCAGGTTTGTTACATGCTACAAATGCGAGCAGCAATGCAGCCAGTGGCAAAATCTTTGTCAGTCTCATATTACCAAATTAATAGATAGTTTCTGTTTTTTTTATTATAAGTATCTTATACTTTTATATTTATTATTGCGTCGCGGTTTGAGTATATCGAAGCCGTATGCCAGATAAAGCTCATGCGATCCGTAACTTTCCAATAGCAGTTTGTTGGTCGGCAACTCGCAGGTATATCCGATCTGCAAGCCCGAGATAATATCCATTCCCAGCAGGATATTCACGCTTCCCAATATGCGGTAACCCAACCCCCAGCGGTAACGTTCCTTGTATTCGCACATCAGCGTCATGTTCACGTCCCAGGAGCGGAAGTCGCTCATCACTATGGCGGAGGGTTGCAGTTGCCAGTCGCGGTGGTTCTTGAGCCGGTGACTGTAGCCGCCTGCCAGATACATCGTTCCGACCAAGGTCACATCCGAGTTGTCGTCCCATTCCACTACCGGCCGTGTCAGATGGCTGTAGCTGCCGCTTACCCACCAGTTGCTTGCCGAATAGTAGATGCCGGCACTCATGTCGAACTTCATGCCCGACTTGCTGCCTGTCGGCAACACGGGGTCGGTCGAATCGTGGTACTCGTCGCCCATCTTGCTCAGATTGACGCTGTCACCCTTGAACCCGATATTCACAAAACCCAAATCCACTCCGACGCTCAGGTAGCCCTTGCCTATCTTGTGCCGGTAGGCGTACTGCGCATACAGCGCCTGATTGGTGAACAGACCGTATCGGTCGTTCATGAATCGGATTCCCGCACCATGTTTTGTCTTGCCTATCACAAACGGCGAGGTGAAAGAGAACCAGGTGGTCATTGGTGCATTCGTGATATCCACGAACTGCATGCGGTGCATGCCCGCCACTTTCATCAAGTCGCCGTCTCCCGCCGCCGCAGGATTATAAGCATTCTGTAAATACATATACTGCCCCATCTGTGGATCAAACTGTGCGTGCACAGAGGCCACGGTCATCAACCCAACCAATAGAACAATATATCGTTTCACAAATTTTCAATTTTCAATTTTCAATGTCTTTCGACTTTCAACTCTTCTATGGCTCCGGAGCCACTCCGGCTTTTCGACTTAATACTCCTCTTCGTCGAAGAAGAAATCATCACGATCCGGATAGTCCGGCCATATGTCTTCTATGCTCTCGTACACATCTTCCTCGTCTTCCAACTCCTGCAAATTTTCTATCACTTCCATAGGAGCACCTATACGGTTTGCATAGTCCAACAACTCATCTTTCGTTGCCGGCCAGGGAGCGTCTTCAATCTTCGATGCCAATTCCAGTGTCCAATACATACTTGTCTCGGGACAAAGCCCTCTCTTTTATTCGTTGGTTATCAATTAGTTAACGAGCAGCATGGAGCCGCGAGCACACGACAAAAAGCCCGCTAACGGACGCTTTTTATCGAAATTATCGTGCAAAAGTAGTAAAAACTTTCGATTCGTGCAAACTTTTTTCAAATTATTTTCATTTTTTTTGCATTTTTTGCCAAATTGAGTTGTCAAATTCAATTTTTACATTTTGCCTCTTTTGCCCATTTTTGAGGTTTTTCGCCTTCTTTTTGGGCTAAAAAACCTGCCAAAACGAACAGGTAATCGCTCAGCCGGTTCACGAATTTCACGATCCTTTGTTCCGGATTTTCTGTCATCAGAATCCGGCGCTCCAGTCGGCGGGCTACCGTCCGGCATACATGTGCGCGGCACACAGCCTCTCCGCCGGCAGGCAAAACAAAAGCACGAACCGGCGGAACTTGTTGCAACATCAGGTCTATCCGCTGTTCCAACACTTGCACATCTTCTTCGCTGATCCACTCGCCTTCCGCACCTGCCAACGCGGCTCCGATGTTAAACAGACGCTGTTGTATCCATTCCAGCTCTGCCTCTTGACTGCTGAATGCCGACTGCTGGAAGCTGGATGCTGCCCGCAGCAGTCCCATCCACGAATTCAACTCGTCGGCTGTGCCGTATGCTTCCAAGCGCGCATCGGTCTTGCTCACGCGCTCGCCCGTTGCCAGACTCGTCTGACCGCGGTCTCCTGTCTTGGTATATATACTCATAACCGTAGTTTATAATTGCGTCTTAAGTAGTGTTTGTCGAAAAACACCAATCCGAAGTGATAAAAATCCATCGTGGTTGTCACTTCCGGTTTGGCGCATATCTTGCGCCATGCTTGCGCCATCTCAGGCGAATAGTGGATGTCGTCCAAAACGAATATCGAGCACTCGCCTGCCTGCTCGGACAGATAGTCGTAGTAGCGAAGAGTCGCTTCGCACGTATGATTGGCATCGATATACGCTATATCAATAGTATTACGCGCGCACGCGTCGCGTACCTTATATAATGTATCGTCTATATTGCCAAGCACCTGCTGCACATTGTCTATATGCAGTTTTTGCCACACTTGCCGGGCTATCCGTGCTATTTCCGGACTTCCCTCAAAGGTCGTCACGTGGTTCCGGCTATCCGCTTTGGCTAAATAGGCGGTTGTGATGCCGAGCGAGGTGCCTAATTCCACGACTCGAAGCGGCCGTTGCTGCACGTGTCCCAGATAGTTCACAAGCCGGAACAGTATTTCACCCACGCGCGCTTGCTCTAAACTGTTGCGGGCTATATCCCGCACGCGCCGCAAGTCCTTGCCTCCGCTTTGTTTGCCGCCTGTGCCGAAGTCGATGACTTCGATGGTCTCGTCCGAACGGAGCAAGTTGCGACGCGCCTCTTCTATCTCGCGCCAGCTGTAGTAGCGGTTGTCGTCATAGACCAGCATGCGTACCAGATAGAACAAGTACGGCGAGTGGATGCCTTCGCCACCGGTATTCCACGACGTAAACAGATGCTTGAGGTACGCCCCGATTTGATATATATTCCGTTGCACGTTCATTTTCTTTCTTAATTCCTTTTGCCGGTGTTCCCCCTGTAACGCTTAAACGGCAAAAATCGGTTTGTGCGGCGGCGATAGGCTTCGTATTCTTCGCCGAAGTCGCGGAGGAGACGCATCTCTTCGCGTCGCACTTGCAACAGCATGATCGCCACAAAGATGACCCATACCAGCAAAGCTTCCCACCTCCAGAACAATACGACGAATCCTAACAGGTAGATAAACGTTCCGGTGAGCATCGGATTGCGGTTCAGGCGATACGGACCGTCTGTCATCAGAATTTGCGTACGCGGACCTATCTCGTGGTTGAAGGCGTCCATGGGATTGCCTTTGCCGCGGCGTTTCATATGGACAATCGACCAGATACTTAGTGCCAAACCGCCGAGTATCGGCACGCCCGCTATGGATGCGCGCAAGACGTTGATTTCTTCCGGTTCCGGTGTCTCTGCCGCCAGCCACATCATCGTCGGCAACAGCACAACGAATATCGTTGCGCCCAGCACGTAGCCGACTATTTCTTGATTTGTTTTCATATTCCTCTTTGTAATGCTGCCCGTCCGTGGTCGGTCATCAGACCGCGTTGTTCCAGGTCGGCACAGCGTTGTTTGTTCAGTTCTGTCCAATGGCTCCGTTTCTGCCGAGGTGAGAGGCGTTGCGCCAATCGTCCGTCCGGCAGACGTTTCAGCGTCGAGTCGATCCAGCCGAAACAGAGCGACTCTTCGACCACATCCAAGTACGGCAGGCATATGCCGTCCGGTTTCTTCTTGCCGCGATAGATGGCAATCCAGCACACGCGCCGTGTCGCCGCATTCCGCTCGAACCATTCGCGGAGTTGCGCCCGCTCGCTGTATTCCAACAGGTCAACGATGTCCATCACCCTGTTTCGTTCAAAGTATGGCTTCGATATCTTGTTCAAAATCTTTCGGTTCCACTACCGGCGCATAGCGCTTAATGGTCCCGCCATCCCGTGAGATGAGGAATTTGGTGAAGTTCCAGAGGATGTCGCTCGGCTTCTCTACGCTCTTGCTGATCATAGTAGTGAATGTGTTTGATTCGATTCGGCTGCAAAGGTACGAAAAAAATCGCACATGTGCAAATTTATGTGCGATTTTTTAGTCGAAAGTCAAAAGGTCGAGTGGCTCGACACCCATATAAGTGGCTCCGGTGCCGGAAAAGTGGCTCGACACCTGAAAACGTTTCTTAAGCCATCTGCTCGCATTCAAATGTCATCAACGCGACCATCTCGCGACCATCCTTAACGTCACCGTAGCGTGACAGAAAAGTGTCTCAGAGTCTCACGCAAAAAAAATAATGAAGATGACGCTATGTCGCTATTGTGCAGATGACGATATGACGGTTTGTTGGATGCAGATGAACGGCATAAATGGCTGATATATAGATAAGTGCATAAAAATCGGCAAACCGTCAAGGTAAAAATTTTAAAAGCGACATAGCGACAATAGCGACACGGTAAAAATTGAAATGATGACCCCCCCGCCATTACTTCGTCGGCTTTTCCTCGGCTTGTCATTGGCTTTAAAGTCTAGGATTGTCTCGACATTGGCAGGAAAATGGGTCGAGAACGAGCCGATGGGGGGCGAGAAAAAGCCGACGTCTGGAAGTGTCGGAGCCGATCCGACATTAATGGAAAGAAAAAAATGATGTGAAACTTT